>JASFTU010000009.1:0-12994 GCA_050050635.1 Candidatus Brocadiaceae bacterium | reverse complement strand
GGCCCGCATCCCGCTGGAGCTGGGGAGCGAAGCCGACCCGGCCGAGCTGGAGCAACTGGAGCGTCGCGGCCTGCTCATAGAGCAGTGGGACATCGATCGCATCGGCCTGGACGAGGCAGAGTGCGGCGCCAGTGGCTCTCCCACGCGCGTCAAGCAAGTGGATTCAGTCAAACTGCTGTCCGAGGAGCACAAGCGCGTGGAACCCACGAACGAGGGCCTGGCGCAGTTGGTGGAAGAGCTGAGCGAAGAGCACATATTCGACTGACCGGGCCTCGCCCGAACCCGAACCCAGGGAGCTGCCGCCGTAATGGAGCAGGAGCCCAAAGACGTCTGCGTCTTCGCCGAGGTGGCCGACCACCAGGTGGCCGAGGTCAGCCTGGAGCTGCTGCACAAGGCCCGCGAGCTGGCCGGCGACCTGGACGGGCGGGTGAGTGCGCTGCTGCTCGGCTGCGGCGTCGAGCCACTGGTGCAGGAGCTCTTTGCGCACGGCTGCGATGAAGTGTGTCTGGCCGATGATCCGGCCCTCGCGCACTACGCCACCCTTCCCTACGCGCACGTGCTCGTGCGTATGATACGCCGCACGCACCCGGCGGTGGTGTTGTTCGGCGCCACCACAACGGGGCGCGATCTGGCTCCGCGCGTCGCGTCCACGCTCAGGGTCGGCCTCACCGCCGACTGCACGGACCTGCAGATCGGCCCCCACGAAGACGTGATCACCGGCAAGGAATACCCCCGGCTGCTCTACCAGATCCGGCCGGCATTCGGCGGCAACATCATCGCCACCATCGTCAATCCGGAGACGCGGCCCCAGATGGCAACCGTGCGCGAGGGGGTCATGATGATAGGCACGGCCGAGCCGGGCCGCACCGGGGAGCTGGTGCGTTTCGACGGAGACGTGGACGAATCCCTGCTGTGCGTGGAGCTGATCGAGCACGAGCGCGCCGAGAAAGGGGTCAACCTGAAGAAGGCCAACATCATCGTCGCCGGGGGCGCCGGCGTCGGCAGCAAGGAGAATTTCGCCCTGATCGGGGAGCTTGCCGACGCGCTCGGCGGCGAGGTCGGCGCCTCGCGGGCGGCCGTGGACGCCGGCTTCATCGACAAGGCCCACCAGGTGGGCCAGACGGGCACGACCGTGCGACCCAAGCTGTACATCGCCTGCGGAATCAGCGGCGCCGTGCAGCACCGCGCCGGCATGCAGGAGTCCAGCAAGATCATCGCGGTCAATACCGACCCCGATGCGCCCATCTTCCAGATCGCCCACTACGGCATCGTCGGCGACCTGAACCAGGTGATCCCGGCGCTGGTCGACGTCTACAAGCAACACGCAAAATGACAGACCGGAGCTGAAGATGCCCAACTTCTTCACCGACAACGAAGACATCCTCGACTTCCTCCGCAACGTTGATCTGCGAACGCTGGTCATGCTGCAGGAAAGAAACTACTCCGAGGCGGAGGACTTCGACTACGCGCCGACCGACTACGAGGACGCAATGGACAACTACCGGCGCGTGCTGGAGATGCTGGGTGAACTCGCCGCGGAGTTCATCGCACCACGGGCCAGCGAGGTGGACGAGGAGGGTGCTCAGTTCGAGGACGGTGTCGTGACCTACGCGCAGGGCACCCGCGAGGCCCTCGACCAGCTCGCCAAGGCCGAGTTGATGGGTTTCACCCTCCCCCGGCAGTACGGCGGCCTCAACATGCCGGTCACCATCTACACGATCGCCATCGAACTGGTGAGTCGCGCCGATGCCAGTCTGATGAACCTGTTCGGCCTGCAGGATATCGCGGAGACCATCAACAGCTTCGCCGACCAGGAGGTGAAGGCGGAGTACCTGCCGCGCTTCAGCAAGGGCGAGGTGACCGGCGCAATGGCGCTGACCGAACCGGACGCAGGCAGTGACCTGACCAACGTGCAGGTGCGGGCCACCTGCGAGGAAGGGGAAGACGTCTGGCGGCTCAACGGCGTCAAACGGTTCATCACGAACGGCTGCGCCGAAGTGCTGCTCGTGCTGGCGCGGAGCGAGCCGGACACGGCGGGCGCGCGCGGCCTGTCCCTGTTCGTCTGCGAGGCCGGACCGGAGGTGCGCGTGCGTCGCATCGAGGATAAGCTCGGCATCCACGGATCCCCCACCTGCGAGTTGCAGTTCGTTGATGCACCGGCGACTCTCATAGGAAGGCGCAAGCGCGGGTTGTCCACCTATGTCATGTCGCTGATGAACGGGGCCCGCCTCGCCATCGCCGCACAGGGGGTCGGGATCGCACAGGCGGCGCTCAGTGAGGCCCTCGAGTACGCCGCGGAGCGCGAGCAGTTCGGCAAACCCATCCGCCAGTTCCCGGCCGTGCGCCAGTTGCTGGGCGACATGCACATGAAGGTGGAGACCTCCCGCCTGCTGACCTACGAGACCGCCGTCGCCGTGGATATGGTCGACAGGATTGACCACCTGAGAGACACGGGGGAACTGGAGGATCTGCCGGGCGGCAAAGAGCTGGCCGAACAGGCCCGGTACTGGACCACCCTGGCCAGGGCCCTGACGCCGATCGCCAAGTACTACGCGACCGAAATGTGCAACGAGGTTGCCGACGATGCGCTCCAGGTGCTGGCCGGGAGCGGATACATGCGGGACTACGAAGTGGAGCGGCTGTACCGCGATGCCCGCATCACGACGATATACGAAGGCACCACGCAGATACAGCACAACGCCGCCATCGGCTACGTCTTGAGGGGCACGCTGGAGGAGCGGTTCGGGGAACTGCACCAGGAGATGCAGGAGGCCGGCGCCGAGGCATGGATGCTGGAGCGGCTGGCCGAGGCCCGAAGCCAACTGAACGAGGCGGTCAACTACGCGCGGGAGCAGGACCAGGGGTTCCGCGATCTGCACGCGGACAAGCTGGTCGAGAGCGCCACCATCATTTACAACGGCTACCTGCTGCTCGGACCGGCCATGCGCTCCCCTCACAAGGAGGCGCTGGCGGAGAACTACATGAATGAAGTGCTGCCGCGGGTCCGCCTGCGGCGGGAGCAGGTGACCAGCGGAGCGCGGACGTATCTGGACCGCATGCCGGAGCTGCTGGACTACGCGTAGCGCGGAACGCCTCGGCGAGGGCTCGCCCTTTCGCCTGCCGTCGCCGCCGCCCGTGCCGCCAGGGAGCACCTCGATGCGAGCTGCCACACGAGACTGTCCGCCGGTGGGGTTCCACGTCTCTATAGCGGATGGGCTGCCGGAGGCGGTCGATCACGCCCTGGCCAGAGGGTGCACGGCGTTCCAGGTGTTCTGCGGGAATCCGCGCGCGTGGGCCTTCTCGGAACGTGGCGAAGATGAAAGCCGTTGCTTCAGAGCGCGACGCGCCGAGTCGGGCCTCGCCCCCCTCGTCGTGCACGCCTGTTACCTGGCCAATCCGTGCTCGTGCGACGCGGGGGTGCGCGCTCGCAGCGTCGGGCGCCTCGCGGCGGAGCTCCGGGTCGCGGCGGCCCTGGGAGCCGACCACTACGTCCTGCATCCCGGCAGCCACAAGGGCCGGTCCCTCTCCTGGGGGGTGGCACGAGCTGTCGACACGCTCGGCGAAGCCCTGCGGCGGGCCGGGGCCGCACCGGTCCTGCTGCTGGAGAACACGGCCTCACCGCATGGTCCGGGTGGCACACCAGCCGCCCTGGGCGCCCTGATCGGGGCACTGGGGGCTTCCGCCGCAGCCCCCCAGATCGGCCTGGCACTGGACTCCTGCCACGCGTTCGGCGCGGGTTACGACCTGCGCGAGCCCCCGGAAGTGGACCGACTCGTGAGGGACCTAGACGATGAGATAGGTCTCGGGCGGCTGGAGCTCCTGCACGTGAACGACTCCCGGGACGAGCCGGGCTCCCACCGGGATCGTCATGAGCACATCGGACGGGGCATGATCGGCCGGGCGGGACTAGGGAACCTCCTCAACCATCCCGCACTGCGCGGCCTGCCGCTGATCCTCGAGACGCCCTGGGAATCCGTCGAAGTCGATCGCTGGAATCTGGAGGCGGTCCTCCAACTGCTGGAGGGGGCCTGACTTACAGGTCCACGGCGTAGAGCTGAGGCATGCCGCCCTCGTCGCAGTTGAAATAGACGCGACTGCCGTCCCTGGACCAGACCGGATGCACGTGGCAGCCGCGCTCGGCCATGGTGCCCACGGCTGAGAACACGGCGAGGGGCTCCGGCTTCTCCGTGCCCACCTCGTAGCGCACGATGCTTACGCTTCCCGGCTCCGGCACGTCGATCAGTTCGCTGAGGAAGTACTCACCGTCCGGGCTGAGGCTCCCGTGACGGCCCGGGCCTTTGTGCAGCAGCGGACCGGCTCCACTACCGTCGGCCGGATAGACCACGGCCGCGTGTTCCCCGTCCATCAGGTCCACGTACATGTACAGAGCCTTCCCGTCCGGAGTCCACGCAGGATCCTCTCCGCACTCCCGGAAGTAGCGAAGATGGTGAGCCCGGGCGTCGACCAGGAACAGGGACTTGAGCCGGGCCTCGTGGAGCGGCGTCCCGGGAGCTTCATCGGCGCTGTGGAACACGATGAAGAACCTGCTCCCGTCCGGCGACCACGTAGCGCGGGCGAAACGCATACTCTCCAGGTCGGTGATCTCATCCCTGCGCGGGTGAGCGGCAACTGCCGCCTCCCTTGAGAGCAGACGATGGACCTCGGTGCTCTCGATGTCCAGCGCAAAGACGGCCTCCTCGTCGGCTCGGCACCCGAAGCACCGGTACTCCTCGGTGGAGTAAAGGGCCTGCGAATTGACCGGCGAGTAAGTCCTCACGGCCCCCGACATCGTGCGGCGCTCGTTGTCGAACAGGCGGCAGAGGACCACCCGCGGACCGCCCTGTCCGCCGATAGTGTAAGCCAGCCGCTCGTCATCCAGCCAGACGGGCCTCGCCCCGACGTGCCCGCTGCCGTAGGGGCTGTTCCCCACCGAACGCGCCGGACCCTCCCTGTCCGCAACGATCACCTTGCCGGGTCCGGGCACCTCATCGTCGAACTGGAAGTATGCCACTCTTGTGCCGTCGGGGCTCTCCGGGCACTGGTCGTACGAGGCGTGGATCGCCGGGCCCGTGCCCACCGACACCTTCGTGACTCTGAACTCCGACTTCAACCCCCGCCTCCTGCTGTACCGCCAGACAGTCGGCTCACCTCAGGCCGCTCGCCGAAAGGCGCCGGACTGGCCGCGTGGCTCGACTACACTCATTCTGTCCCAACCGCGGGGCGGGCTTCAAGGGTTCGGGCTCGAGCCGCCCGTTCTGTCCCGCAGCGCAGGGCACAGCCCCGCCGGTGGACAGCCGGGCGGGCGGGGCGTATAGTGACCTTCCGCTCTTCCACAACTGGTCCCGATAGCCCCAGGAGTCCGATGTGATGCGCATATGGCCTCTGAGTGTCCTGGTGATGGTTCCCGTGCTGATTGCCGTGGTGTCAGCCACCTGGGGGGCGGCCGGCGCGGCCATGGCTCCCGACCGTTACGCGCAGATCCGCCGGGATGCCCTGGAGCATCTGGAGGAGGGTCTCTGGCCGTTCTGGCTCCACAACAGCGTGGACCCCGAGTACGGGGGGTTCCTCACCGAGCTGAACCGCGACGGTTCGGTGCGGAGCGGCGACAAGATGCTGGTAGCCCAGGCACGGCAGATCTGGGCCTTCTCGCACATGTGGAACGCCGGCTACCGCGAGCCCCGCATCAAGGAGGCCGCCCAAAGGGGGCTTAGGTTCCTCAGCCGCCATTTCTGGGACGCCCGGCATGAGGGATGGTTCTGGCAGTGCGATCGCGACGGAACTCCCCGCGACATGGGCAAGAGAACCTACGGTCACGCCTTCGTCATCTACGCCGCCACGGAGTACCACCGAGCGTTCGAGAATCCCTACGCCCTGCGCGTGGCCGAGAGAACCTTCGATGCCCTGGAGCGACACGCGAAGGACCCGGACAGTCCCGGTTACTTCGGCTCGATGGACCGCGAATGGCGCCCGGCAGGCTGGGCAGCGGGCCGCACGAAGTCCATGAACACGCAGCTTCATCTGCTCGAAGCCCTTACCCGACTCTACGGCGCCACCGGCAAGCCAGAGCACGGCGAGCGTCTGCGCGAAGTGCTCGACATCCTCGTCCAGAAGTGCTACCTGCCGCAGCACGGGTGCTGCGTGGAGATGTTCAGTGCCGACTGGACACCGGTGCCGGGCCGGCGCAACCGGTACACGTCCTACGGACACAATGTGGAGATGGCGTGGCTCATACAGGAGGCGGCCGACGCTCTCGGCCTGCCACCAGAGCGCTACCGAGAGGTCGGCCTTCGGCTCATCAACCACGCGCTCACGTACGGCTGGCACGAGCGAGCCGGTGCCCTGTGCTCCAACGGGCCGCTCGAGGGCAAACCATCGCACTGCTCCATGGAGTGGTGGGACCAGGCCGAGAACCTCATCGCGCTCGACTGGGCGTACCGGACAACGGGCGAGGAGCGCTACCTGGAGGCGCTCGACCGGCAGTTGGACTGGGTCGTGACCCGCCAGTCCGACCCGACCTACGGTGGCTGGTGGGACAGGGTGTCGCCCGACGGCGTGGTCATATCGGACCGCAAGGCGCACATCTGGCACGCAGCCTACCACGAAGTCCGTGCCTGCCTGAGGGTGGGCGCGGGAGAGGAACGGGAACGGACGACTGCTCACGATGCGGCAGAAGCCCAGAGGGGAGAGTAGGAGGTGACCTCCGGCGAGTTACGCGCGGGACCGGGCGCCGTGTCCGGCAACGGGCGGATTACCGGGGTGCGGCGGGTGGATGACCTCTGGCAGGTGGAGTTCATGGCCGAACCGCGGAGCAGCCCACAGTCGCTGTGGTTCCACGTGCAGGCGGAGGGGGCCGCAGAGCGGAAGGTCCGGTTCCGCTGGCTCAACGCCGATGCGTGCCTCGGGCTCGGTTCACCGGAGGCGCTGAGCAACGTCCGTCCGGTCCTCCAGCAGGACGGCGCCGAGTGGCGCAGGGCTTCAAACACGCGGTTGTGCGACCGAGAGGCGGGAGGTCAGTTCCTCGAGTTCGGGCCGGCCCGGGCATGTCGCCAGGTCGCCGCGGCATTCTGCTACCCGTACGGGCCCGACGAGCTGCGGAAGACACTGGATGCCGTGGGGGATGCCTGGGAAGCGCGGCCGATCGGCATGACCGGGGGCGGCCGCGTGCTCACGCGCCTCCGCGCAGGCGTAAGGTCGGGTGGTGAGAGGGGGCCGGGGGCTTACGTGGTGGCCCGGCAGCACGCCGGGGAGACTCCCGGTTCATGGGTGCTGGACG
Source organism: Candidatus Brocadiaceae bacterium (assembly GCA_050050635.1). Classification (GTDB taxonomy): domain Bacteria; phylum Planctomycetota; class Brocadiia; order SM23-32; family SM23-32; genus JASFTU01. The sequence continues at coordinate 5,721 of JASFTU010000009.1, read as the reverse complement.
GTCTGCTGCGCGAAGTCGCAGCTTCACCTCAAGGCACCGCCGCGAGAGCGGTCGAATGGTGGGTCGTCCCCTTCATCGACCTGGACGGCGTGGTGAGGGGTGACTACGGTAAGGACGCCCTGCCCTGGGATTTCAACAGGAGCTGGCGCCCCATGCCCATGCGGCCGGAGGTGCTCTGCGTCCAGCAGGACTTGCGGCGTTTCGCGGAAGCAAACGAACCTCGGGTGGTGCTCGACCTGCACGCGCCCGGAGGAGGCGAGAGCGGCCTGTACCATTTCCTGCCGCGAGAGGGTCGGCCGGAGGAACAACGAGAGGCAAGCGAGACCTTCACCGCCTGCCTCGGAGAGCAGTTCCCCGGTTTCGGGCCGGGTTCGCTGTCCCGCGTCCCGGACTATCCCTCCCGCTGGTCGACCAGCGAGACCCTGACCAACTGGGTCTGGGAGCACCTCGACCGCACGCTCGGGGTGAGCGTCGAGACGTCGTATCAGCGCATCGGGGAGCGGGAATGGCTGGACGTTCCCGGCTATCGCGGGACAGGGCGCAAGCTGTCCCGGGCGTTGACGGGATGGCTCACGAGCCGCGGATGATGTCGCTCATGGTGGCAGTCTTGCGGCGTCGGCCCGACAGCGTGCTGTGGACTCCGAGCAGCACCAGCACCGTCCCGCCGAGGAGCCACCACGGATCGGGGCGAACCCCGCCGAAGCCGACATAGGTCCACAGCACCCCAAAGACCAGCCCGAAATACCACATCCCCCCCGCCAGTACGGCCGCCGCCCCGGCAAGACACTTCAGCCACAACGCCATCATAAAGCCCACGGTAAATGCTCCGCCCACGAGGGCAGTCGCCAGTTCGCCCGGACGGATCTGGAAGACGCTCTCCCGTGTGCTCAGGCAGGTCACCAGCAGGCAGATGGCACCTATGCCGGTGACGACCGCAGCCACGGGAATGGCCTTCTCCTGGCGTGCCAGCGGGCGTGCCGCCAGTGAGAATGCCGCCCAGCAACCGGCGGCCGCCAGGCCCAGAAGGACGCCGCGTACGCCGCCGTCGACCTGATCGCCCGGAGCCACGAGCATTATGCAGCCGACGAACCCGAGCAGCAGCCCGAAGAACGCCCTGCCGTCGGGCCTCTCGCGCGTGAACGCCCCGAGAACTGCCATCAGGAGCGGAACCGAGTAGAACACGAGACGGGCCCGCGTGGGCTCCAGTGACTCCAGCGTCAGTGAGCGCAGCACCCAGAACCCATAGCCCCCCGCCGCGGCCAGCAGAAGGAAGTAGGTCTCCCGCCGTCCGAAGACGCGCAGCTCGGCGAGTCGCCCTCCGAGGAAGAGCAGCAGGACCAGAGCGACTGCGCCCCCCAGCACGAAGTAGAAACTCAGCACCAGGGTGGGCGGCGCCTGCTGCCCCTGTGCAATCCGCCGGAACAGCGGGAAGTGCGGGCTCCAGAAGAGCGCGGCCAGGAGCCCGAACACGAACGCCGATTTCTGAGAGCGCTCCATGGCTGCCTCCCACGGGAAGGCCGGTCTCGGCGCCGTCCGGAAGGCGCTGGCGGAGGGCTATTTGTAAACCATCGGCCCGTTGCCGTCAAGCCTGTCGCCCAACCGTTGACTCCCTCTGCCCGCATGACTACAATGCAGGCATAAGTGCTACTGCCTGATGCGGAGCCTGAGCAATGCCGCTCATTGAGTGCGAACTCAACCGAATAGTGATGAGCGAAACACAGGATCGCCAGCTGGTCGTTCTGAAGGAGAGGGACGGCGAACGGAAGATCGCCATCGTCATCAGCCTGTGGGAGATCTGGGCGATCCACCGCACGATAAACAACGAGCCGCCGCCTCGACCGTTTACGCACGAGCTGTTCGGCAACGTGCTGGATGAACTCGGCGTGAAGATCGAGAGGGTGGTCGTCAACGAGCTCCGAGACGATACCTACTACGGCCGCCTGATCCTGCGCCAGAACGGCCAGACCTACGATATCGACACCCGCCCGAGCGATGGGATGGCCCTGGCGGTGCAGAAGGGAGCGCCGATCTTCGTCGATGAAGACGTGCTCGACGAGGCTTCACAGCACTTCCTGTGAGCCGGATCAGTGCCGGCTCTGCCGTAGCGCCTCGATCAGCCTGAGCATGTCGTCCGGCAGGGGCGCCTCGAAGGTCATCTCCTTGCCCAGAGCCGGGTGCTCTATGGTCAGGCGCCGTGCGTGCAGGGCCTGCCGGTCGAGCAGCGGGGCTTCGGTCGGTTGGTGCTCTTCTCCGGCCAGGTCCGACATGTAGATGGCATCTCGATAGCCGTAGAGCGGGTCGGCCACCAGGGGGTGACCTATGTGCTTCATGTGGAGGCGGATCTGGTGAGTGCGCCCGCTCCTGGGGTAGCACCGCACCACGGTGAACCGGTCCAGCCGCTGGACGACCTCATAGACGGTCCGTGCCTCCCTGGCATCCAGGCCCCCGACCGCCATCCGTTGCCGGCTGCGCCCGTCCCTGCCGATGGGCGCCTCGATGAGGTCGCTGTCCAGCTCCACTTCGCCCTCGCAGACGGCGACGTACTCCTTGGTAGTCGAGCGCTCCTCGAACTGGCGGGCGATCTGTTCGTGGACGCTCTCGTCCTTGACGACCAAAATCACGCCCGTTGTGTCCCGGTCCAGCCTGTGCACGATCCCCGGTCGGAGTGGACCTGAAGCCCCGCTCAGGTCCTTGAAGCGATGCACCAGCGCGTTGACGAGCGTCCCGCTCTGGTGCCCTCGGGACGGGTGGACCACCAGGTCCGCCTGCTTGTTGATCGCCACGATCCAGCGGTCCTCGTACACGATGTCGAGCGGGATGTCTTCGGGCGGTACCTCCTCCCCGCGCCTCACCGGCACCAGCGCGACGACCCGGTCCCCGCGGGAGGCGATGTAGGCCGGCTTGACCGGGCTGCCGTTGACGGTGATGGCATTCTCCTTGATGAGCTCCTGGATGAACGTGCGGGAGTAGTCGGAGAATCGCGCGGCAAGATAGGCATCGAGGCGTCGGCCCTCTCCCTTGCCGCTCACCTTGAAGGCGTAACGTTTGACCTCGCACTCGGCGCCCTCGAACGGGCCGCCGTCAGCGTTGCGGGCCATGGCAGCCCCCTATGAACTCGACGCACGCTTCGCCAGGATCCCCGCGTAGAACTGCATGGTGTTCCGGGCGACCTGGTGGATGTTGAACTGCTCCCGCACGGTGCCACGCGCCGCCTCGCCCATCTGGCGCGCCATGTCCTTGTCGGAGATGAGCTGCCTGATCGCGCCGGCCAGCGCCTCCACGTCTCCTGCGGGCACGAGCAGCCCTGTGCGCCGGTCCTCGACCATCTCGCAGGCAGTGCCCGTGTTGAAGGCGATCACCGGTCGCCCATGGCCCATCGACTCCAGGATGCTGAACCCGGAGACGTCCACCAGCGAGCTCTGCACCACCACGTCCAGCGCCCCTAACACCTCCTCGTATGCGGCGAAGTCAGTGACCAGCGTCACGTATCGCTCCAGCCCCAGCCGCGCGATCAACTCCCTGATCTCGGGCACGAAGTCCCCCTGGCCGGCGACCACGAACTGCGCCGAGACGCCGCCGCGCACCAGGATGGAGGCGGCCTGCACGAACAGCTCGTGCCCACGCTGCTCCTCGATCGGCCCGACCGAGCCCACCACGGGCGAGTCGGCCTGGAAGATCGGAGGAATCTGCCGCCCGCTCAAGCCCTCCACGTCTATCCCGTTGTGGATCACCTGGACCTTCTGACGAGCCACACGGCACTGGTTGACCAGGCCTTCGCGGACGTTCTGGGTGGTGGCGATGATGCCGGCCAGCCGCCCGGCCATGCGGCGCACCGCCCTTCGGCGACCGGGCACGCCGTGTATGGTGAGCACCAGCGGGAGGTCGGTCCGGCGACTCAGCAGCTTCAGCACGGCCGCAGCCCGGTAGCTCTGTGCGTGCACCAGCTGAGGCGCGAACTCCCGGACGGCGCTGAGGAACCGTTTGCGGGCGAACCTGAACCTCAACCCGTCCAGGTGATCGAACGTCTGCACCATGACATTCGCCTTCCGGAGAGCAGCCAGGCTGGGGCCGGGCACGCAGAAGACCGCCACCTCGACCTCCGAGTCCTTCAACTCCCGGGCCAGGTTGACGGTGTACTCGCTGGTGCCGCGCGCCGCCATCTGCGGCGCCACCAGCAGCACCTTCCGGACGTGGACAGTCTCCTGAGCCATCGTAGACCGAGGGAAAAGGGGAGAATGAACGCGACTTCGCAACCGCTATATTACACAGGCTGAGCCGGGCTTTCCACCGCGGCAGGGCTCCTTGAGGCGCCCGTCGCCCGTCGCTACAATGCGCCCGGATTCCGCAGGAAGGAAGCACGTCATGGCGGACGGGGAGAAGCTGTCGGCGGATTTCTGTGTGATCGGGGGCGGGATGAGCGGTCTCTGCGCGGCACTGGCGGCCGCCCGATGCGGGGCGCAGACGGTGCTGATGCACGAGCGACCCGTGCTGGGCGGCAACGCCTCCAGCGAATGCCGCGTGCACATAACCGGGGCGTGCCACTCCGGCAACCGGCCGCATGCCCGCGAGACCGGCATAGTGGAGGAGCTCCAGCTCAGGAACCTTGCAGCCAACCCGCAGCGGTCCTACTCGGTCTGGGACACGGTTCTCTACGAGGCCGCCACATTCCAGCCGAACCTCCAGCTTCTGCTCAACTGCTCCTGTAACAGCGCCAGAATGGACGGCGACCGGATCGGGTCGGTGTCCGGGTGGCAGATGACCACGGAGAAGCGGATCGAGGTCGAGGCCGAGTCCTTCGCCGACTGCACAGGGGACGGAATCTCGGCGCTCATCGCCGGCGCCGAGGCCCGCCGCGGCCGGGAAGGACGCGACGAGTTCGGCGAGCCGCTGGCCCCCGATCAGCCCGACGACAGGACGATGGGCATGAGCTGCCTGTTCTGCGCGCGTCCCACCGACGGTCCCCAGCCGTTCGAGCCGCCCGAGTGGGCCTACGAGTTCAGGAGCGCCGATGAGCTGCCCCATCGCCGGCCCGGCCATCTGGAGTGCGGTTACTGGTGGATCGAGCTGGGCGGAGACAGAGATTCGATCCGGGACACCGAGGAGGTCCGGGACGAGCTGCTCAAGATAGTGTACGGCATCTGGGATCACCTGAAGAATCACGGGGACTACGGGGCCGACAACTGGGTGCTGGACTGGGTGCAGTTCCTGCCCGCGAAGCGAGAGAGCCGTCGACTGGTGGGCGACCACCTGCTGAGCCAGGGTGACATCGAATCGGGCGGACGCTTCGAAGATACCGTCGCATACGGTGGCTGGCCCATGGACCGGCACCCGCCGGAGGGATTCTGGCACATCGGCCCGCCCGCCGACTTCGGCACCGTCCCCGACATCTATGGGATACCCCTCCGGTCGCTCTACTCACGCAACGTGGCCAACCTCTGGATGGCCGGGCGGGACGCATCGTGCACCCACGTGGGGATGAGTTCCACACGGGTCATGGGCACCTGCTCGGTGATGGGCCAGGCGGTCGGCACAGCGGCGGCCTACGCCGTGCGGCACTCTCTCGACCCGCGGGAGTGCGCCGCCGGTTCCGCCATCCGGGCGATTCAGCAGAGGCTGATGGCGAACGACTGCTACCTGCCCGGGTTCCGGCGGCGCTTCGACGAGTCCGTGATGATGGCCGAGCTGCAGGCCAGCAGGGGCGACGGTGCTCCGCTCAGGGAC
>JASFTU010000008.1:0-13651 GCA_050050635.1 Candidatus Brocadiaceae bacterium | reverse complement strand
ATCGATGGACTGCACGTGGAAACCGAACTGGGAGGAAACGAAGCGGCACTTCGTCGATTGGTGGCACGGAGAGGGCATGGTGCTCGGGTCGTGGGGCCCGGTGCCCGGAGACCAGCCGCGTGAGCCGACCGCCGATCCGGGCCGCCCCGCCGACGCCACCCAGTACTACACCGACCCCCAGTGGCGCTCCCTGTCGAACCACTATGCGCTGGCTCGGGCACGCTTCCCCGCCGACGTGCTGGCCATGGCCAACTGCGACATGGGGCCGGGCAGCCTGGCCCTCTACGTCGGCAGCGAACCGGGGTTCGATGAAGGCACCGTCTGGTACTACCCCATCATGGAGGAGGACGAGCATCCCGAGGAGCGCCCGCCCATCCACTTCGATCCGGAAAGCAACTGGTGGCAGGTCACCGAGGAGATGCTGCGCCGGTCCGTGGAACTGGCCGACCGCAACTACATGGTCGGCTGCCCCGACCTGATCGAGAACATCGACACCCTGGCCTCCCTGCGCGGCACCCAGAGGCTGCTGCTCGACATGGTGGAGCGCCCGGCGTGGATCGAGCGGAAACTGGAGGAGATCAACCAGGCGTGGTTCGAGGCCTACGACCGGATCTACGACATCATCAAGCTGGAGGACGGGAGCAGTGCCTGGCGCGCCTTCTCCATCTGGGGACCGGGCAAGACGGCCAAGGTCCAGTGTGACGCCTCCGCCATGTTCAGCCCCGCCATGTTCGAACGCTTCGTTGTCCCACCGCTCGCCCGCCAGTGCGAGTGGCTGGACTACTCCATGTTCCACCTGGACGGCCACCAGTGCATGCCGCACCTGGACCTCCTGCTGGCCATCGCCTCGCTGGACGCGATCGAATGGACACCTGACCCCCAGGTGCCTTCCGGCGGTAGCCCGGAGTGGTACGCCATGTACCGCCGAATCCTCGGGGCGGGGAAGGCGGTCCAGGCCATCGGGGTCGCCCACGAGGAGATCGTTCCCCTGCTGGACGCCGTCGGACCCGAGGGGCTCTACATCATGACCGAGTTCGCCGACGCGGCGGAGGCAGAGGAGGTACTGCGCATGGTCGAGCCGTACCGCTAAACGCGCCAGCGACGACACCTCCGGGGACTACCCGATTCCCTCGTCGGTCGGGCGCGGCGCGCCACGCGTCGGCCCGGGCTGCAGGCCGGCGGATACGATGGCGGCCAGCAGGTACAGGCCGCCGGCCAGCAACAGCACCGCGCGGAAGCCGAAGTCGATCGCTATCATGACGGCCAGGGGGGAGGCGGCGACACTGGCGAAACCGTTGGCGCCCCAGGCCCACGGCACGAGCCGCGGACGGTGACGTTCCAGCAAAGCCAGCCCGTTGGGGAACAGCCATCCCATCAGGAACGCCGCCGGAGCAGTCAACAGCATCGAGATGACCAGACGGGCCGCCAGAGGCAGGCCCATCAGCAGGGCGAACGCACCGTCCAGCCCCAACGCGTAGAGGATGGCCATGAGCGCAACCCCGCCGGCCGCCCTGCGGATCGCACCGCGCGGGTGGCCCCCCAGGCGCCGGGTGGTGACGCTGCCGATGCCGCTGAAGACCAGGAAAGAAGTCAGCATGCCGGCGGCCGAGTAGATGGGGTCACCGAGAAACTGTGTGAACTTCAGCAGGCACACCATCTCCAGCATCATGAAACCCAGGCCCAGCAGACAGAAGTACGCGAAGGTCGAAGACCGACCGCCGGAGACGCCTCGTGCCCTCCGCAACCGCACCAGCGGCAGCAGGATGAGCACCCCGCCCACCAGGACGACCTGCGCCAGCGCGAACACGACCACCACGTAGCCCAGTTCCAGTTTCGTGAGCCATCGGTGCCCGTAGGTTTGCCAGAAGCGCGGCAGGGATCGCCATCGGAAGAAGCTGTAGAAGTAGGGGCTGTCGTCGGTGGCGGGACGCACGTCGTAAACCCAGTTCGCGAAGAACCGTTCGCGCTCCGCCGACAGCAGGCTGCGCGCGGCGTGGTGGAAGTAGGAGTGGGCCTCGCCCTCCGGCCCGGCCACTTCGTTGACCTGCTCACTGTACGTGACCCCCGGGCAGGGCGCCCATTCGACGTCCAGGGCCAGATCCTTCCTCACCTCGGCGAGCGTTGCGCATAGCGCCGGGCCGGGGGCTTGCGCAAAGGCCAGCGTTGTCGCCGCCAGGAGGTTGCGCACCTGGACGAGCTGACCGGCGGGCTCGCCGCCGCGACGTTCCAGGGCCGCGCACATGGTCGCAAACAGCCTCACATTATCCCGCGGCGGTTCCTGAACGCCCCGGGTGACGACTACCATGCCCCGCCCGGTCAGCCGCGACAGGCAGAGAGCCATGCCCTCCTCGGTGAGCAGGAAGTCCTCGTGCAGCGACCGCAGTCCACTCACCCCCGCGGCGGGCGACTCCGCGGCGACGATCTGTATGAGGTCAAAGCGTTTCCCGGTCCGCTCCAGGTACTCCCGGAGACCCGCCGTCACCACGGTGAGACCGTCCCCGGAAAACACCTCCCCGGCGCCTTTGGCCACCGGCCCGCGCATCACCTCCACCACCTGCGGGTTGGGCTGGACGACGGTGATGTGACCGGCACCCATGCGCCGGGCGAGCCAGACGTTCGTCCCCCCCGCCTCGCCCAACAGCACCACCCTCGGCCGGTCCAGCAGGCGGTACGGCACCGACATGGGTGTGTGGTCGAGGATGCCGGCCTTCCGCGGCGAATCGATCTCCAGCACCGTGGCGAGATGATGGCCATCGGCCAGCAGTGCAAGCTGTGGCGGCGGGGCCTCCGTGGCCGTCAGACCCGCGAACATGGTCCTGTGGAGTAGCGAAGAAGCGTACACGTCGAGTCGGGCGCGGGGACCGTGGCGGCTCAGGAGGTGTTGGGCGTTGCCCTGCCGTTCCCAGCGTCGGAACGTGGCCAGGTCCTTGTACTGGTCCACGTTCAGGCGAACGGGCGACCACCAGCCGGTCAGAGCCAGCAGGACGGCCAGGACCCCGACGGCCAGCATACGCCGCCGCCTGCCGGCGCGGGCAGACAGCACCCAGGCCACGCCACTCAGCAGCGCCAGAGCGGCCACCCCGTGCAGAAGCTGCTCGGGCGCCAGAAGGAACATCAGTCCGGTGGCCAGCAGGGCACCCAGCCCGCTGCCCGCCAGGTTCCCGCCGTAGATCAGGTGTGACTTGCCGGCGAAGTGCATCAGCGACAGCCCGATGACCGTCGCCGCGCAGAAGAAAGGAATGAACAGCAGGAAGTCGTGCGCGAGCATCAACCCCGCCTGCCGGGCGCTGTAGAGCACGTAGCGCACGTCCAGCGGCAGGCTCTCGGCTGCCCGGAAGCAGACCGTCACCGACAGCGCAAAGACCAGCGTGAACAGCAGCGCCCACATGCCGAACCGCCGCTGCAGCCGCTCGCCCACGAATGCCAGGAAGGTACCGCTGGCCCCGAACCCCAGCAGTGCCGTGCTGATGACAAGGTAAGAGAAGTGGTGCCAGCGTGCGACCGAGAGGCAGCGCATCAGGGCCAGCTCCAACGCGATGACAGCCGCCGACAGCAGGAAGACGGCGGCCGTGCTGAAAGGGAGGGATGGGTCCGCTGAGCGGGCCTGGTCGGACATCCGCTGAGCCTCAGCCCTTCTCCTGGACGCGGCCGGTCATCGGCACGAACCGGACCGGCAGCAGGGACTTGCTCCGCACGTTGCCTTCGGAATCCTTCGTCACCAGAACCAGCCGCTGCACCTCGAAGACGCCACCTACGGGGATCACCATCCTGCCGCCCGGCGCGAGCTGCTTGATCAGCGGAGGGGGCACGTGACCGGCGGCCGCGGTGACAATGATCGCCTCGAACGGCGCGTCCTCCGGCCAGCCATGGTAACCGTCCCCTTGCCTGACACGGACCGTCCCGTAGCCGAGATCTTCCAGCCTCTTGCGCGCCTCGTCGGCCAGTTCCTCGATGATCTCGATGGTACAGACGCGGGGCGTAAGCTCGGAGAGCACCGCCGCCTGGTAGCCGCTCCCCGTCCCGATCTCGAGCGCCTTCTCGCCCGGCGCCAGCTCCAGCACCTCCGTCATGTAGGCGACGATGTAGGGCTGCGAGATGGTCTGGCCGTGGCCTATGGGAAGCGGGAAGTCGCCATACGCCCTGCGGCGACGCCTCTCGGGAACGAAAAGGTGCCGGGGGACGTGCCGCATGGCGTCCAGCACGGCCTCGTCCCGGACGCCCTGAGACGCGATGTCCCTCCTGACCATGCGCAGGCGCTCTGCCCGCCGCTCGTCGAAGCGCGGGCGGGGCCACTCAAGCGTCTGGCTCTGAACGGGCGTCTCCTGGATCGGCGTATCGGGGGGCATCGCCGTGGCGCCGCCCTGCCCGGACGGAGAGACCGACGCGGACGGAGCCGCCAGGAAAGCCAGCAACAGGGCAGCGCAGCCCAGGACGGCCAGCACGCCCCCGGTCAGCCACCATATCGGCCGAGTGTGGTCCATCGGTGGACCCCCCTTAAGCATCCTTCACGGTTGATGTTAGCAGATGCCTACCGCCGCCGCAATCAATGCCGCGCCGCCGGTGCGGCCGCCAGGGGCGGGCGGTTTTCCGCCTTGACGCCGCAATCGAGTGCCTGTTATGGTGCACCCGCTGCGGCGCCGTCTGCACTCTGACGGAGCGGACCGAATGGGCGGAGAGATGCTCGTCGTCTTCGTCGCCTTCCTAGTTGTCCTCGTGGCTTTCGGAGGCTGGGCGCTGGGCATCGCGGCGTTCATCATCTGGCTGCGGAATCGCCGTGCAACCCGAGACGTCAGGTGGCAGCTCGATGAGCTGCGTCAGCGTCTCGGGAGACTCGAGGAGGCGATCAGCGCGGAACCCCGGGAGGAACTCCTCGTCCCAGAACCGGAGGCACCCGAGGAAGGCCTCCCGATCCCGCCCGAGGAGGAGGTCGTCGTCCCTGAGCCGGAGGCAGCCCGAGAGGAGCCCACCGTTCACGTCGAGGAGGTGGCAGGTCGCGCCCGGACGGGCTGGGAGTGGTTCGAGGAGACCGCCGGGAAGCGCTGGCTCACCTGGGTCGGAGTGACGGCGCTGCTGCTCGCCGCCGCCTTCTTCATCAAGTACGCCTTCGACCATGACTGGATAGGACCCACCGCCCGCGTCGTGCTCGGCATCATCTTCGGCGTCGCCCTGCTGGTCGCCGGCGACCGATGCATCCGGCGCGGAATGGGAGCACTCGGACAGGGACTGCTCGGCGGCGGCCTGGGCATCCTCTACCTCTCGCTCTACGCCTCCAGCGCGTTCTACGAACTGATCCCCAGGGAGGCGGCCTTCGGCGGCATGGCCCTGGTCACCGCGGCGGGCATGACGCTGTCCGTGCTCCACGACGCCCTGCCGATCTGCTTCCTGGCCGTCCTGGGTGGCATGCTCACCCCGGTGCTTCTGTCCACCGGCCGCGACCAGCGGGACGTCCTGTTCACCTACCTGCTGGTGCTGGACCTGGGCGTGCTCGGGGTAGCCTGGTTCAGGCGATGGCGTTCGCTGGACGTCCTGGCCTTTCTCGGCACCGCCCTCCTGTTCGGAGGCTGGTACTTCGAGTTCTACCGGCCGGAGGCCATGCTCCCGACGCTCGGGTGGCTTTCGGCTTTTTACGTCGTCTTCCTGCTGCTGCCCTTCGCGTACCACCTGCGGCAGAGGCAGCCCATAGAGCTCGAGCGGTTCCTCCTGGCCCTGGCCAACGCGCTGCTCGCCTTCGGCTGCGCCTACGCCATCCTTGCGGCGGAGCACGAGCGGGCACTCGGCTTCATCGCCCTGGGCATGGCGGCGTGCTACCTCCTCCTGGGGACGTGGACGCGCAGAAGGGTCGCGGCGGACGTGAAGTCCCTGTTCGGCTTCATCGCTCTGGCTCTTCTCTTTCTCACCATCGCCGTCCCGCTGCACCTGGGGCTGCACGGCATCACGCTGGCGTGGGCTGCCGAGGCACCCGTGCTGGCCTACCTGGGTTACCGCTACCGCTATGAGCCCGTTCGCCTGGCCGGCTTCGCGGTGGCGGTGCTTGCCGTCATCAGGCTGTTCGCCGTCCACTGGCCACTGCACCAGGCCCTGTTCCGGCCCGTGTGGAACGCCAGCTTCGGCTCGGCACTCAGCGTCCCGCTGGCCGCGGGAGTGATGGCCCTGGTGCACGAGCGGTGGAGCGCGCAGGCCGGTCGGACCGACCGGGTCATGAAGCTGCTTAGCGCGCTGGCCGGAGCCTACCTCGCCCTGGTCGTGCTGCACGCGGAGATCGCACTGTGGGGCACGCACAGCGGGCACGTCTACGCCGCCCGGTGCATGGTGCCGGTTCTCTGGGCGGCCGGCGCGGTGGCCTCGCTCCAGGCAGGGCTGAAGACGCATTCGGCGCCCGTCCGGCTGGCCGGCCTGCCGATGCTGATCATCGCCACGCTTCTGGCAGGGAGGGCCTACGGCTACGACCTGGACTACGCATACCCACCGCTGCTGAACCTCCGCTTCACCGCCAGCGCAGTGGTCGTCCTCGCCGTGTTCGCCTACCCGCACCTGCTGCGCACCCGGATCGGGGATCTCGCGGGCCGCGATAGGAAGGTGGCGGCCATAGCATGGTGGGCAGGCTTGGGCATTCTGCTCTGCCTGCTCAGCGTGGAGTCCTACACCTGGTGCATGGCGAACGTGGAGGATCCCACCGACGCGCGCTGGATGGCACTGATGTCCATCTCGATGGTGTGGGCGGCCTACGCGGGCGCGCTGCTGGTGGTGGGCTTCTGGCGACGGGTGCAGCGGCTCCGGCTGACGGGACTGCTGCTTTTCCTGGCGGCCGCGGCGAAGCTGGCCTTGATGGACATCGCAGGCGTCAAGCAGATCTACAGGATACTGGCGTTCTTCGTGGTCGGCCTGCTGATGATAGGGGCGGCCTACCTGTACCACCGTGCGGAACAGTACCTGAGCGCCTCCCAAGGAGAAGGCCAGTGATGCCCAGAGCTCTCCGCGTAGTACTCGCCCTCGCCATGGGTGCGGTCCACCTGGCTGCCGCCGAGGAGACGATCCAGATGGCGGAGTGGTCTCACCGGGCGGACGTCCAGCTCGCCGGCGAACCGGAGGCGGGCCTGGCGGAAGTCCCCCTCCCGCCGGAGGTGCTCGACATTGCCCGGAGCGACCTGGCCGACCTGCGGCTGGTGGATGCCGCGGGCCGGCAGACCCCGCACACGGTCCGCGTCGCCAGGGGGAGTACCCGCCGCGTGGAGCTCAGGGCAGACCTGCTGAACCGCACCTACCGGCCGGGCGAGTCGAGCTCGGCCACCGTGGATTTCGGCAGGGAAGTCCTCAAGAACCGGCTGGAAGTGGACACGCCCGGCACCGACTTCCGAAGGCGCGTTCAGGTTGAAGCCAGCGACGACGCCCGCTCGTGGCAGGTGGCCCGGGCAGCGGCGTTCCTGTTCCGCATCAGCCGCCCCCACGGGTATGAGAAGAACGAGGTAGCGATCCCCGAGAACGATCAGCGCTACCTGCGCATCACCGTGTACAACGCGTCGGACGACCCCGAACGCGTCCAGATCCGCAGCGTGCGGGCGTGGCAAAGGACTCACACTCCCGCCGCGGAGGTGCTGTTGGAGACCGTGCGCACGGAAGTGATTCAGCAGCGGGAGGACCGTCGGACCGACATCACCCTTGACCTGGGTCACAGGAACCTGCCCCTCGCCCGGCTCGAGCTGGATTTCGTCGACGCCAACTTCTTCCGCAGGGCGGAGGTCTTCGGCCGCGAGCGGTTGCAGGAGGTGGTCGAAACGCCCAGGGAGCAGGCGCCGCCCGTCAGGGAGACGCGGGAGGCGCCCTGGCGCTACATCACCGCCGCCCTGCTCTACCGCTACTCGGCCGGCGACCGCGCCGACGAGTCGCTCACGGTGGACCTCGATCCGGCGCAGTACCGCTACGTCCAGGTCCGCGTGCACAACCAGGACAATCCGCCGCTCGCCCTCCGGGCTGCCCGGGTTACCCGGTTCGAGACGTACCTCGCGTTCGAGCCGCGAGGGCCCGGCGGCTACACGCTGTGCTTGGGCAACCCGGAGGCCCGTAAGCCGCTCTACGACCTGCCCCGCTATGCTGACCGCCTCCGCCGCCAAGGGATCGTCGGGGCAACCGTCGGTCCGCTCCAGCCCAATCCTCTCTACGGAGAAGGGGGAGAGGGTCCGCCCTGGAGCGAGAGGCATCGGGGGATCATCTGGATCGCCTTGCTGGTTGCGGGGCTGGTTCTTGGGCTCCTGATCTACCGCGAAACGAAGAGAGCTCCATCGGCGGGCTCCTCCTGAATCGTCCGGTCACCGGGCATCCGCCACCTCCAGCTCGGGAAGCCCCCCGTCCGCCTCGCCCCTGATTTGGACGAACAGCAGCGTACCGCCGGCGACGCCGAAGGGCACCACGAGCGCCCCGACCAGCGGCACGGCCATGCCGAGGAGCAGCGGCAGGCCGAACCCGAGCAGCTCCCAGAACCGCCTGCGTGCGAACGCCAGCTTGGCCCCCAGGCGCAGGCGCCGGCGCTCCATGGCCGGATCGAGGTGCTCCAGCCCTACGAGCACGGCTGAAACCGCAAACGCGATAACGCTCGTGACGGGCACAAAGAGCAGACCGAACACGCAGACCCCGAGCTGAAGGCACAGAATCAGCAGCGTCCAGCGCAAAGCGCGCCAGATGTCCCGGACGACGCCCCGCAGACTGAACGGTTGCTCCAGCACCTCCCCCGTGACCTCCTGCTCCACCCCGGCCGAAAGCGCCTCGAAGAACGGCGCACCCACCACAAGGCACACCATCGTGTAGGTGAAGACCAGCACGAGGAAGAAAGCCAGCGGGAGTGCGATCATCAGAAGCACCCGAAGCACCGTGCGCCACCATGTCCCCGGCTCGATGATGAGGCCCGTCACCTCGTCAACCAGGAGAACCGCCGCCGCAAAGAACCCCATGTAAAGCACCAGGCATATCAGGAACGGCACCAGCGCAAGAAGCAGCTTCCTGCGGTCGGACAGAACCATCGCCAGGGCCCGGAACAAACACCCGAAGCCGCGGGCGAACCTGGCTGGAACGCTGAGCAACTTCACGCCTGTTTTGCTTCCCTCGAAGCAACGGAACCGGCTCCATAATAGCTGGACCTGCCCCACCACGCCAGACTGGACACCAGTGCGGTCCGTCTCGGCACCCCGTGCAGCGGGGGAAAAAGGACGGGATTCTTCCTTGACAGGGGGTAATAGGACTGGTATAGTATTGTAATAAAGGACGGTTGAAGTCCTAATAAGGAGCGCACATGGCCATCATCAGCCGAGAAAGCGATTATGCCGTTCGAGCCCTGGCATCCCTGGCAAAGACGGACGAGTGGCTGTCTGTGAGCGCCATGGCGGAACAGGAGGACATACCGGAGGTCTTCCTTCGCAAGATAATGCAGCGCCTCAATCGCGCCGGGGTCGTGGAGAGCCGGCGGGGGCCCTTCGGCGGTTACCGGCTCGCAATGCCCGCCGAGCAGGTCACCGTGCTGGACGCCGTGGAGATCGTGCAGGGGCCGCTGGTGATCAACGAGTGCTTCGCGGACCCGGACATATGCCCACGGGTGGACTTCTGCCCTCTCCGCCGGCGGCTCTCCGAGATCCAGGTGGAGCTGAACGCCAAGCTGGCCGAACTGAATCTTGCGGCTGTGCTCGACGACACGCGCGCCCGGGAGGCGAGTTCGAGATGACACCACTCAAGTGCCCCGGACAGGATCCCCGCTTCATGAAGGCCTCGGACGTGGCCGAAACCTCGTGTCCGGGCTGCGGACAGCGAGTGGAGTTCTGGCCGGACGAGCTGCTGCGGAAGTGCCCCGGCTGCGGCAGCCGACTGGCCAACCCGAACAACGCGCTGAAATGCCTGGAATGGTGCGAACACGCCGCCGAGTGCCTGGAGGCGATCCGCGATGCGGACGGGGGACTGGCGCCGCTCCGAGACGAGCTGATCGAGCGTGTGAGCGCCGCTTTCGACGACGACCAGTCGAGGATTGAGCACACGCTGTCGGTGCTGGAGCTGGCCACGGAGATTGGACGACGAGTGGGAGCAAATCCCTTCGTGCTCCTGCCGGCGGCGATTCTCCACGACGTCGGCAGGGCCGCCCCGAACGGAGGTTCGGGGCGGGAAGACCATCAGGAGAGCGGCCGCCGGCTGGCCTCGGAGCTGCTTGAGCGGCTGAATCTGCCCGAGGCCATCCAGCAAGAGATCGTGCAGCTCGTCGGACACCATCACGAACGAGATGAGATGAACACGACCAACGGAGCGCCGCTCTTCGATGCCGACTTGATCGTGAACCTGAAGAGCAACGCGACAGACGGGTGGGAGCGTCGGCTGCAGGAGAAGGCGCTCACCGAACCGGGCCTTGAGCTCGGGCGTGAGCGCCTCTCCGAAGCCGCCACCGGGGAGCGATGATGGTTGTCCGAAGGATCGTCCAGATAGACGAAGGTAAGTGCAACGGGTGCGGCGAGTGCGTGCCCAACTGCGCCGAGGGAGCGCTGCAGATCATCGACGGGAAGGCCAGGCTGGTCAAGGAGAGCTACTGCGACGGGCTGGGAGCGTGCCTGGGGACGTGCCCCCGGGGCGCAATCCGGATCGTAGAGCGCGAGGCCGAGGAGTTCGACGAAGAGGCCGTGGCGCAACATGCCGCCGAGGAGCAGAGCCCCGATCCGGGGCCTCCGGCCGCCTGCCCCGGTGCGGCGATGATGGCCTTTGATACCGGCACCGAGCAGACGGGACCCGCTCCCGTAGAGGGTGACCTGCCGCGCACGCCACTGACGCAATGGCCCGTGCAGATCTCGCTTGTGCCGGCCCGGGCGCCGTTCCTGGACGGGGCTGACGTGCTTCTCTGCGCCGATTGCGTCCCCTTCGCCTACGCCGGCTTCCACCGGGAACTGCTGCGGGGCAGGAAGGTCCTGGTGGGATGTCCGAAGCTGGACGATGCTCCGTTCTACGCGGAGAAACTGGCCGAGATGCTCCGGCGCAACGACGTGCGCTCGGTCACCGTAGCCCGCATGGAGGTGCCCTGCTGCTCGGTGCTGACGGGCATCGCCCGACGTGCCCTGGCGGCAAGCGGCAGGGACGTCCCGCTGGAGGAGGTGATCATTGGCGTGCGGGGAGCGATCAAGGAGGGGCGGCGCGCTGAAAGCGATACTCCGGCGTAGCCCGCCCGATCGTGCGCACGGGTGAAGCAACGCAAAGGGGGAAGGCCATGACCGAACTGCCGGAAAAGCCGAGGCCGGAATGGAACCTGGGCGACTGGGAGAGCGTGCTGACCATCCACGTGGGCTCCGCCTACGCGTGCCGCCAGTGCGAAAACCTTGTGATGGTCACCCGTGGGGGCGTGGGAATGCTGCAGCTATCCTGTTGCGGCGAGCCTATGGAAAAGGTGGCCGCGCCCCGGCACGGGGAGGACGGCTGACCATGGGGACCGGAGGTATCCGGGGGCGGGTCTACAGGTGTCCGCGCTGCGGCGCCGAGGTCGCCGTGCTGGCCGCTCGCGTGGGGGACTTCGCTCCCCGCTGCTGCAACACCGCCATGGTGCTCCTCCCCCGGCGCCTGGCCTTCTACGTCTGCCCGGTATGCGGGGCCGAGATAGCCGTCATCAGAGCGGGCGCAGGGGAGTTCCGCGCGCGTTGCTGTAACCGCGACATGATCCGAGAAGCAGCCTGAGCACACGAACCGGTTCAACGTGAACCTACAGGGGGTAGCGGAATGGTGACCGAACTCAAAGATGGCGTGTTCAACGTCGGCGCGGTAGACTGGGGTCTGCGCCACTTCCACGGGCACGAGCTCTCGACACACCGCGGCTCGTCCTACAACGCCTACCTGATCCTGGACGAGAGGAACGTCCTCGTTGACACGGTCTGGGGACCCTTCGCCGACCAGATGATCGCCAACATCGCCGAACTGATCGACCCGTCCGAAATCGACATCGTCGTGGCCAACCACGCGGAGACGGACCACGCCGGGGGATTGCCCGCGATCATGCGCCACGTGCCCGATGCGCCGCTGGTGGTCTCCAGGCACGGCCGCCGTAACATCGAGGGGCACTTCCATCAGCCGTGGGACTTCCAGGTCGTCGAGACGGGAGACCGCATCGAGATCGGAGAGGACGGACTCGTCTTCATCGAAGCTCCCATGCTGCACTGGCCGGACAGCATGTTCACCTACCTGACCGGCAAGAACATCCTGATGCCCAACGACGCCTTCGGGCAGCACTACGCGACGGCCTTCCCCTTCAACGACCAGGTCGACCAGAAGGAGCTGTTCGAGGAGGCCCTCAAGTACTACGTCAACATCCTGACCCCGTACAGCGAACAGGTGCTCCGCAAGATCGACGAAGTGCTGGAGCTGGGTCTGCCGGTGGACACCATCGCGCCCAGTCACGGCGTGATATGGCGGGACGATCCGCTGCAGATCGTGCGGAAGTACCAGGAGTGGGCGGCTCAGCAGCCCGAGCCGTACGCGGCCATCCTCTACGACACCATGTGGAACGGCACCCGTCGCATGGCCGAGGCCATCGGGCAGGGACTCGCCGAAGAGGGAATCGACCACAAGCTGCTGCACATGGCGGTCAGCGACCGCAGCGACGCCCTGGTCGAGGTCTTCAAGGCCCACACGGTAATCGTGGGGTCGCCGACCATCAACAACGGCGTGCTGCCCACGATCACTCCCCTGCTGGAGGACCTGCGGGGACTGAGGTTCAAGAATAAGATCGGGGCGGCGTTCGGCTCCTACGGATGGAGCGGGGAATCCGTCAAGCTGATCGAGGAACGCTTCGAGGAATGCAGCATCCCCGTGGCCCGCGAGGGCATCCGCTGCAAATGGCAGCCTACCGAAGACGACCTGGAGGCCTGCCGGCAGTTCGGGCGGGACCTGGCCGGGCCGACCAGGGACATCTGAACATCGCCTGTATCTGATCCCATAGACGGAAGGGGGCTCATGAACATGTTCTGTTACCAGTGTGAGCAGACCGCTCAGGGAACCGGCTGCACGGTGCGCGGCGTGTGCGGCAAGGACCCGGAGGCCGCCGCGCTGCAGGACCTGCTGGTCCACGCGGTCAAGGGAGTCTCCATGTACGCGCATCGGGCGGCGAAGCTGGGGGCGCACGACCGGGAGGTGGGCCGCTTCGTCACCGAGGCGCTCTTCACGACCCTGACGAACGTGGACTTCGATGCCGAGCGCCTTGCGGGCTACGCACGGCGTGCAGCCGGGATGCGCGACAGGGCCCGCGGGCTCTACAAAGAGGCCTGTGCACACACGGGTGAGACGCCGGAGGAACTGGCCGGCCCGGCCGCGTGGGAGCCGGCAGACGACCTGGAGGGCCTGGTGCGCCAGGGCGAGGAGGTCACCATCGAGGAGCGCATCGAGGGCCTCGGGGACACGGTCGCCGGCCTCCAGGAGCTGATCGTTTACGGTATCAAGGGCGCCGCCGCCTACGCCTATCACGCCGCCGTGCTGGACGAGGAGGACGATGCCCTCTACGCGGCGTTCCACGAGCTGCTGGACTACGTGGCCGGCAATCCCACGGACGTGGACGACCTGCTGGCGCACGCGCTGAAGACGGGCGAGCTCAACCTGGAGGCAATGGCCCTGCTCGATGCCGCCAACACCGGTGCCTACGGCCATCCAGAGCCCA
>JASFTU010000007.1:0-13788 GCA_050050635.1 Candidatus Brocadiaceae bacterium | reverse complement strand
GCCGACAGAGCTACCTGGAACCGCACCCGCTGGAGCTGAAGCTGCGTAACCACGCATAGGGGATGCCGCGGGGCGGCCGCGCCCGGCGGCAGTTTCGCCGATACTGAAAGGGGGTGCCCGGATGGGCAAGCTCAAGCCGGGGGACAGGGCGCCGGCGTTTGCCCTGGAAGATCAGGGCGGCAGAACCGTCAGGCTCGCGGATTTCCGGGGACGTAAGCTGGTTCTCTACTTCTACCCCAAGGCGAGCACGCCCGGATGTACGAAGCAGGCGTGCAGCCTGAGGGACGCGCTGTCGGAGCTGTCGGACCGCGGAACGGTTGTGGTGGGCATCAGCCCGGACAAGCCGGACAAACAGCAGAAGTTCGACGCGAAGCATGGCCTGGGCTTCCCCCTGCTGTCGGACGCGGACCACGCCGTCGCCGAGGCGTACGGAGCATGGGGCCAGAAGTCCTTCATGGGCAAGAAGTACAAGGGCATCATCCGGTCCTCTTTCCTCATCGACGAGGAGGGGAAGGTCGCCCAGACCTGGTACAAAGTCAGCCCCAGGGACACCGTGCCGAACGTCCTGGAGGTGCTGGAGGCGTGAGGTGAGGCGCGCCCCAAGGGGCGCGTTGACAGTCGGGATCACCTTCCGTAGAGTGCAGGTCGAGTCGTCTGCGCAAACAGGGAGGACCTGCACGATGGCTGCGATCCCGCGCCCGGAACATCCCCGTCCCGACCGGCGCAGGGACGATGACTGGTGGCTCAACCTGAACGGCGAGTGGCAGTTCGAGATAGATCCCGGTGTTTCGGGCGAGGCCCGCGGCTACGCAACGGGACGCAACCTGAGCGGCTCCATCAGCGTACCGTTCTGCCCGGAGAGCCGGCTCTCGGGCGTCGGCAACCGCGACTTCCTGAACTGTGTCTGGTACCGGCGCTTCTTCGAAGTGCCGGAGAGCTGGAAGGATCGTCGCGTCCTGCTCCACGTGGGGGCGTGTGACTACGCGACCACCGTGTGGCTGAACGGCTGCGAGGCGGGCCGACACGAAGGCGGCTACACGCCGTTCTGTGTGGAGCTGACCGACTCCCTGACCGACGGGCGGAACGAACTGGTCATCCGCGCCGTGGACCTGATGCGGGACGGCTTCATGCCCCGCGGCAAGCAGTCGCCGCGTTACGAGTCTTTTGGCTGTCTCTACACGCGAACTACCGGCATCTGGCAGACCGTCTGGCTGGAGGCGGTGCCCCGCACCCGGGTGGACGACGTCGTCGTCCGGCCCGACCTGGACCGCGGCCTCTTCAGCGTTCGGCTGGCTGTGCGCGGCGGCGGCCCGTTCGAGGGAGTCGTCAGCGCGCGGGCGCCGGGCGAAGAGGTGGGGCGCACCACGTTCAAAGGGCGGGGTGCAGTCCCGGTGAGGCTGGAACTGGCACTGGAGGAGGCGCGCCCCTGGTCGCCGGAGGATCCCTTCCTCTATGAGATTGTGGTGGAGTTGACGGGGCAAGGGGGCGCCGACCGACTGACGACGTGGGCGGGGCTGAGGAAGTTCCACGTCGAAGGCAACCGCTTCTTCCTGAACGACGAGCCCCTTTTCCTGCGGACCGTGCTCGACCAGGGCTTCTACCCGGACGGCGTCTATACAGCCCCCACTATGGAGGCCCTGGAGGGGGACGTCGAGGCGGCCCTGGCATTCGGCTTCAACGGCGCGCGACTGCACCAGAAGGTCTTCGAGCCGCTGTTCCTGCACCTGTGCGATCGGAAGGGCTACCTGGTGTTCGGCGAGTTCCCCGACTGGGGCCACCCGATGGACGACCCGCGCTTCGTGCACGCCATGCTGGACCAGTGGGCCGAGACCGTCTGCCGCGACCTCGGCCATCCCTCGATCATCGGCTGGTGCCCCCTGAACGAGAGCGGGGACGCCGACCGGACAAGGTACGGCGAGTGGCTCAGCCGTCGGCTTTACCGCCTGACGAAGGCCCTCGACCCGGCGCGGCCCGTGATCGACGCGTCGGGGTGGTTCCACTTCGAGACCGACGTGTGGGACACGCACAACTACCAGCAGGACGTGGAGCGGTTTGCGGATGCCTTCGAGCCGCTGGCTGGGGGAGATTACGGGGCCGCGCACAGCGCCTGTGAGCGGCAGCTTCCCTACGACGGGAGGCGACCGTACTTCGTGAGCGAGTTCGGGGGCATAGCGTGGTCCGAGGGCGACGTGCCGGAGCAGGCATGGGGATACGGGTCGGGGCCGGCGACTAAGGAAGAGTTCATCGCACGATTCAGGGGACTTGCCGAGGTGCTCCTGAACAACCCCGGCGTCGCCGGTTTCTGCTACACGCAACTCACCGACGTCGAGCAGGAGATCAACGGCCTGTTGACGTACGACCGGCGCCCGAAGTTCCCCGCCGAGCAGATAGCCGCCATCCTTTCCCAGGAGGCCGTGGTGGAATGACGGCTCGGCGATGGATGTACGTCATCCCGCTACTGCTGACCGGGCTGTGTGCCTGCCGCGAGAGGGCTGAGGTTGCGCACCATGTCCGCCCTGCGCCGGCGCCCGTACTGGAGCTCGCTAGCCGGAGCCGGGCCGTGCGGGTAGCGCCTGGCATACCTGTGCCACCCGGTCCGGGCGCGGAGGGGCGCAGGGGGGACATCCTCCTGGAGAATGCCTTCGTCCGGTTCGTTGTCGCCGGTGCCGACAGGGCCGCGGGCGGGTGTCCGGCGGGAGCTGTTATCGATGCCTCGGCGCAGGGCGGGCACGACAGGATGCGTTGCCTGTGGCAGTTACTGGGGAGCGGCGATCTGGCACGGCCGGTCCACACCGACGTGTGGATCGAGAGCAGCGGGGGGGAGGACGAGGAGAGCGTCGTCGTGGCGGAGGGCAGTCTGCCGGGCTACCCGGACCTGGAGGTCCGGACGACCTGTAGGCTGAGCCCCGGATCCAGGGCTCTCGAAATCGAGACGAAGGTGGAGAACACGGGACAGGACATGCTGTCCCTCTTTGAGTTTCGGGACATTCTCTGCCACGGCCGCACGCTCCGCTACTGCCCGGGGGTCGGCATGTTCCCCGGCGGACGGAAGGGCACGGCCCGGTGGATGGCCTTCTTCTGGGAGGGGGAGGCGTGGGGCATTCTGGCGGCCGGGCTCAACCCCTTCGAGGTCTCCTACTCGGCGGGGGACTGCGAGCTCCACTACGGCACGGTGGACATCCCGCCCGGGGAGTTGCGGGCCTACCCGCGCAGGCTGCTTGCGGGGATGCGAGGGCCCGAGGACGTCTGGCGGGCGGCCTATCCCGCGGAGGATGGCAAGCTGAGCCGGCTGGAGGTGTCCCTGAGCGAGGAGGAGACCGGACGCCCCGCACGGGCCGCTATCCTGGAGTTCGCCCCGGAGATCGGCGGGTCGTGCTTCGCCGTGCTTACGGGGGCCGATGGGCGGGCAGTGCTGGAGCTCCCGACCGGTTGCTATCGGGTCACCGCTCGCACGCCCGGACGCATGCCCTTCGGGCCCGCGCGGGTGAGCCTGGCCGCCGGGCACACGCATGTGCTCAGCTTCCCCCTCTCCTCCCGTGCCGAGGCCGCGGTCAGCGCGTCGCTCGGCGGCGATGACTCTCGGCCGTTGCGGGCCCGCGCCCGGGCGTACGAGACCGGGCGCCCGACCGCGGAGGTGTGGCCCGGTCCGGCGTTCCCGTTCGCTGACTGGCGGCCGTTCGCCCTGGTGGACGGCCTGGCGGAGGCCGTTCTCCCTCTGGCGCCGCGTGGACGCACCGTTCCGTGCGTTTACCTTGTCGCGGTTTCCAGGGGCCCCCTGCATACCTGCGCCACCGGTCGCGTACCGGCGGTGGAAGGCAGGACACTGGGCCTGCCTGCCGCACTGGAGCGGGTCGTGGATCCGGGGCAGTACGTGGCCGTGGACTTCCGGCAGCACACGGCTTCCTCGCCCGACTGCGCGCTTTCCGTAGGGGAGCGGGTGCTCCTCAATGACTGTGAGGGGCTGGACGGAGCGGTCGTGTCGGACCCCGTCTGGCCCGACCGGCCGCTCGCGGGCCCGCCGGGAGGAGAGTGCGCCCTGGTGGGTGCGTACCGGCTGGAGTGGCCGGGCATCGGCTCGTTCACCATCCTGCCCCGCGGCTCGGACCGGGGGGATCTGCGAGAGCTGCTGGCAGCCGTGTGCGCCGAACCGTCCGGGTTGGATATCCTCGAGACAACAAGGCAGCTCCTCCCCGACGCCATCGTGCAGGTCAACACGCCGCTCGACAGTCGAACCGGCTTCTTCGCGGCGGAAGAGAGGGCCGAAGACGCCGATTTCGATCTCCTGGAGATTCTCAGCGGCGGGGACGTGGCGGCCGCACGTCGGCTGCTGCCGCGATGGTTCTCCATGCTGAACAGCGGTCGCCGCGCGGCGGTGACCGGAGGGTCCGGTTCGCGAGGGTTTCTCGGCGAGCAGGCCGGTCTCGCACGCACATTCCTCCGCTGTCCGGGCGATGTGCTCTCGGCGGAACGCCTCACGGAGGCCATCTTCAGCCTGCCCGAGGAGCCGGATGCGTTCGTCACCAACGGCCCTTTGCTGGACGTGCATCTCAATGGCCGGAACATCGGCAGCGTCCAGACGGTGGGCGAGGAGAGGGCGCGACTGGAGCTTCGCGTCTCGGCCGCGCCGTGGGTGGACGTGAGCTGGGGGAGGATCTACTGCAACGGGGAAGTAGTGAAGGAGTTCCCCATCCTGCCCTCCGACCGTCCCCTGCGTGCCGACAGGACGATCGAGGTCCAGGTGCCGGCCGACTGCTGGTTCGTGGTGGAGGTGCAAGGGGACAGCCCGATGGCCCCCGTCTATGGAGCGGAGGATGCTCCCCGTCCGTGGGCGGTGACCAATCCGTTCTGGGTGGATGCGGACGGCGACGGCCTGGTGCGCCCCGGCCAGTGAAGCGCCCCGGCAGGACTTGAAACGGCGCGAGTGACCACTAAAATGGCCTGTTCTTCTCTCGCGGAGGTCGGCGCGCAGATGGGGCAGACACAGCCGAAGGTGCTCATCCTCCGAACGGCCGGGACGAACTGCGATCAGGAGACGGCGTTCGCTTTCCGCATGGTGGAAGCGGAAGTGGAGCTGCGCCATATCAACGCCATCCGTGCTGAGCCGGAGTGCCTGCGCGAGTTCCAGATCCTCGTCATCCCGGGGGGGTTCAGCTACGGCGACGACCTCGGCGCGGGCAAGGTCCTGGCCAATGAGTTGCTCACCACGCTGCGCGCCCCGATGGACCGGTTCCTCGATGAGGGCAAGCTGGTGATCGGCATCTGCAACGGCTTCCAGGTGCTGGTGAAAACCGGGCTCCTCCCGGGCTTCCAGAGGTGGCGCCAGGTCGCTACTCTCACATTCAACGACTCCCATAAGTTCGAGGACAGATGGACCTATCTGGAGGCGCCTGCGAACTGCTCGGTGCTGGTCGAGGACGGTGAGAAAGTGTACCTGCCCGTCGCGCACGCCGAGGGCAAGTTCGTCGTCGAGGAGCCGGGCGTGCTGAGAAGGTTGCAGCGCGAAGCACAGATCGTTTACCGCTACACCGATCCGGAGGGCGAACCGGCCGGCTATCCGTGGAACCCCAACGGTTCGGTGGACAACATAGCCGGAATCTGTGACCCGACGGGACGGATCCTGGGCATGATGCCTCACCCCGAACGCCACTGCCTTCCCCTGCACGATCCCCGCTGGCCGCGCCAGGGACTGAAGGATGAGGGAGAGGGCCTGAAGATCTTCCGACGAGCCGTCACGTTCGCGCAGGTCGAGCTTCGTGCCGGGGCGGCATGAGGGCCCCCGCCGGCCTCCCCCCGCAGGTCTCCGTTGGAGGATAGCCATGCCACGCTACAGCATCGGACTGGACTTCGGCACTGAATCGGTCAGAGCCCTCCTGCTGGATCTCGATGACGGCACGGAGACTGCCGCTGCCGAGTGTGCGTATTCCCACGGAGTGGCAAGTGAGCGACTGCCGATCGAGGGGGAGGTGTCCCTCGGGCGCGACTGGTTCTTGCAGGATCCCGACGACTACCTGGCCGGGCTCCAGGCCGTCGTGCCGGCGCTGCTCGAGCAGTCGGGAGCGGACGGCGGGGACGTGGTTGGACTGGGCCTGGACTTCACATCCTGCACGGTTATGCCCTGCGATGCTTCGGGAGAGCCGCTCTGCCGCAGGGCCGAGTTCCGGGGCGATCCCCAGGCATGGGTCAAGCTTTGGAAGCATCACGGAGCCGCCGGGGAGGCCGACCACATACTGTCCGTAGCGCGGCAGAGAGGGGAAGAGTTCCTCGACTACTACGCCGGCACCATATCCAGCGAGTGGCTGATGCCGAAGGTGCTGGAGACGCTCCACCGGTCACCCGAGGTGTACGGGGAGGCTTTCACCTTCGTGGAGGGTGCCGACTGGGTCGTCTGGCAACTGACGGGCGTGCTGGCCCGGAACGCGTGTTGTGCGGGCTACAAGGCGCAATACGTTGTCGGATCAGGCTGGCCGTCCGAGGAGTTCCTCAGCGCGGTCGAGCCGCGGATGGCCGACCTGTTCGCCGAGAAGATGCCCGGGGAGGTGGTGGCCCCCGGGGCACGCGTCGGCGGCCTGAGTCCGGAGTGGGCGGAGAGGCTGGGCCTGCCCGAGGGCACCCCCGTCGCGGCGCCGTTCATCGATGCCCACGCTGCGGTTCCGGGCTGCGGGGTGACGCAACCCGGGCAGATGGTCCTCGTGCTGGGCACCTCCTTCTGCCACATGACTCTCCACCCGGAGGCGCGCCTCTTCGAGGGCATCGTCGGCATGGTCCGGGACGGGATCGTGCCGGGCTACTACGGCTACGAGTCCGGGCAGACCGCCGGTGGTGACATCTACGCGTGGTTCATTCGGAACTGCGTCCCGGGCGAATACCGGGCGGAAGCCGAAGAGCGGGGAACCGACATCCACGGCGTGCTGAGCGAGCGGGCCTCCCGGCTCCACCCCGCCCAGAGCGGGCTGCTCGCACTCGACTGGTGGAACGGCAACCGGAGCATCCTGATGGACGCCGAGCTGAGCGGCGCGCTGGTGGGGCTTACCCTGGACACGCGGCCGGAGGAAATCTACCGGGCCTGCATCGAGGGCACCATGTTCGGCACGCGCCGGATCGTGGACGCCTACCGGGACGGCGGCATAGAGATAGAGGAGTTCATTGCCTGCGGCGGGCTGCCGAACCGGAATCCCTTTGCGATGCAACTGCTGGCCGACGTCCTGAACCGCCCGGTGCAGGTGGCCGCTTCCGAGCAGACGGCCGCCCTCGGCAGTGCCCTGCTGGGCGCGACGGCAGCAGGTCAGCGCAACGGTGGCTTCGAATCCATCGAGGCCGCGGCGGCTCTGGTTCCTCCCCCTCGCGAAGTGTATCGTCCCCGGCCGGATTCTGCGCCGATCTACGCCGACCTCTACAGGGAATACGTCGTGCTCCACGACTACTTCGGTCGGGGAGAGCGGGTCATGCACAGGCTGCGCGCCCTTCAGGGCTGAAGTGCTCAGCCCCGCTGCACTTCCCGGTAGAGGTGTGAGACGTGGTTGGAGATGTCGAGCACCTCGTCGCCGATCCGCTCCAGGCGCTGGGCGACGCTCAGGAGCGCCGTTCCCGCCTGGATCTCAACGGAGGCTTTCTGCATCGCCTCAGACAACTCCGTGACGGCCTCGTTGCTCAGGCTGGTCAGCTCCCGGAACACAAGGTGCAGCCCGGAGGCTTCGGCCACGTCGCGGTTGAGGAAAGCCTCGATCACGTCACTGAGCATGCTCTGGGTGAGGCCGACCATGCGGGGTACGGAGTCAGTGGGCTCGGCCTCGAGAACGGCGCCGCCACAGGAGCGGAGGCTTTCCCCGATGCGCAGCGACTCGTCCGCCGCTCGGCGGAGGTCGGCCGCGATCTTGATGCTCGCCGTGATGAAGCGGACCTGCTCCCGGGTGGGTTGAGCATCGGCGAGCAGGTCCGAGCACAACCTGTCCACTTCGATCCACCGCTCGTGGGCCTTGTAGTCTTCCTCGCGCAGGTCTTCGACGGTCTGCGGGCCGCGCTCCAGCAGCGCGACAACCGAGTCAGCGAACAGGGACTCGACGCTGTTCCCCAGCGCGATCAGGCGGCGCTCCAGTTCCATGAGCTGCCTGGTGTTGCTGTTGCTCTCTTTGCCCGTGTCGCTCATCGTGCAGGCGATTCTATCGCAGCTCAACTGCGGCAATCAAACGGCCGTGCCGCTTTTGAACTCTCGCGTGTTGCGGCGTATAATCGGTTGCGGATGGATTTCTGGCCCGCCGGACGCCCCTCGCCCGAAAAGGGCACCCCGTGCGTTCGGGGCTCGAAGGCACAACTTCCTGTGGAAGAATCGGTTATGGAGAGACGTTCCACCCGTGCGGTCCGCGTGGGTGAAGTCACCATAGGGGCGGGAGCGCCCATCAGTGTGCAGTCGATGACCAAGACCCACACGGTGGACGTGGAGGCAACCCTCGATCAGGTGGAGGAACTGGCAGCGCTCGGCTGTGAGATCACGCGCTGTGCGGTTCCCAATCGGAAGGCGGCACAGGCCCTGGGTGTTATCGCAGAGCGGTCGCCCCTCCCGGTCGTCGCCGACATCCACTTCGACTACCATCTGGCTTTGCTTGCGGTGGAAGCCGGCGCACAGGGGGTCCGCGTCAACCCCGGCAACATGCGCGACGAGGAAGGCATCCGGCGCGTGTACCGGGCCGCCGCGGAAGCCGGCATCAAGGTCCGCATCGGCGTCAACTCCGGTTCGATTCGCCCGCGACACGGGCTGGAGGTCGCCGAGGAGGGGCCCGACGCGGAACTGGCAGAGCTGATGGTCGGCGAAGCCCTCGCCTCCGCCCGGACCGCCGAGCAGGAGGGTCTGCAGAGCATCGTGCTGAGCCTGAAGGCCAGCGACGTTCCCACCACCATCTCCGCCTACCGCCTGGCGGCCGGAAGGTGTGACTACCCGTTCCACCTCGGTGTCACCGCGGCCGGGCCTCCCGACGTGAGCATCGTCAAGAGCGCGGTGGGCATCGGGACGCTCCTGGCCGAAGGGATCGGAGACACCGTGCGGGTCTCGATGACGGGAACCCCTCATGAGGAGGTGAAGGCTGCCATCGCGATCCTGGAGTCGCTCGGCCTGCGGAGGCCGGTCGGCCCGGAGATCATCTCGTGTCCGACCTGCGCCCGGTGCGAGATTGATCTCTGTGCCCTGGTGGAGGAAGTGCGGGGTCGGCTGGCCGACCTGCCGCGCAACGTGAAGGTCGCGGTGATGGGGTGTGTCGTCAACGGTCCGGGCGAGGCTGCCGAAGCCGACGTGGGCATCGCAGGGGGCCGGGATTTCGGGTATGTGTTCCGGCATGGTCGCAAGGTGCGCAGGGTGGCCGCGGACCGGATGGCGGACGCCCTCGTGGCAGAGGCCAGGAAGGTCTGCATGGAGCGATCGGCAACCGGCGATTGAGGCTCGCCATGGCTGGCTCGGCAGTGAAGAACGTTGTCATCCTCGGCAGCACGGGGTCGGTGGGTACCCAGACCGTCGACGTGATCCGCAGTATGCCCGGCCGCTTCCGGGTGCTCGGGCTGTCGGGCCACTCTCACTGGGAGCTTCTCGCCCGGCAGGTCGAGGAGCTGGAGCCGGAAGTGGCCGTCATGACCGACCCTGCAGGGAGTGAGCGCCTGGCGGAGGCGTTGGGCCGGAGGGACGTGCAGGTGCTGTCGGGATCGGAGGGTCTGGTTCGGCTGGCCACGTGGGACGGCGCGGACGTGGTCGTCAGCGCCGTCAGCGGGGGTGCGGGCATCCCTGCTGCGGTGGCCACCCTCGAGTCTGGGCGAAGGCTGGCGCTGGCCAACAAGGAAAGCCTGGTGACCTGCGGCTCCCTCCTCATGGAGCTTGCGCGGCGCAACAGCGTGACCATCCTGCCGGTGGACAGTGAGCACAGCGCCCTCTTCCAGCTTTTGGAGGGCCTCCCCCCCGAGTCGGTTCAACGGGTGGTGCTGACGGCGAGCGGAGGACCGTTCTACGGACGGAGCCGGGCGGAGCTGGCACGGGTCACCCCGCAGGAGGCGCTCCAGCATCCGACGTGGCGCATGGGCCGGAAAATAACGATCGACAGCGCCACCCTCATGAACAAGGCTCTGGAGATCATCGAGGCGCGCTGGCTGTTCGGTTTGCCGGCCGAGGCAATCGGGGTGGTCATCCACCCCCAGTCGATCGTGCACTGCATCGTGGAGCTGGTGGACGGCACGTCGCTGGCGCACATGGGCGCGCCGGACATGCGCCTTCCAATACAATACGCGTTGAGTTATCCTGAGCGGACGGGCGGCGCGGCCGACCGGCTCAATCTGGCCGAGGTCGGCCGCCTGGATTTCGACGAGCCGGATGTGGAGCGTTTCCCCGCGCTGAAGCTCGGCTACCGGGTCGCACGCCAGGGAGGGACGAGCGGGGCCGTGCTGAGCGCCGCCGACGAAGTCGCCGTCGCGGCGTTCCTGAGCGACGAGATCGGGTTCACCGACATCATCACCGTCGTCGAGCGCACTCTCGATCGGCACGCTGTGCAGCCGGTTCGGTGCGTGGAGGACGCTCTGGAGGCCGATCGCTGGGCCAGGGAGGAGGCGAAGAGTTGCTTGCGGTCGCTGTGAACATCATGCTCACCGTGCTCGCGGTGAGTCTGTTGATAGTGGTGCACGAGTTCGGGCACTTCCTCGGGGCCAGGGCCGTCGGGATGCGCGTCGAGGTCTTCTCCATCGGTTTCTGGAAGAGGGTCATAGGCTTCAAGAAGGGCCACACGGATTATCGGCTCTCGCTGGTGCCCTTCGGCGGATACCTGAAAGTGGCGGGGGAGTCTCCCCAGGAGGGCAGCGGCAAGCCTTACGAGTTCTGGTCCAAGACGCCCGGTCAGCGTGCCATCTACGTTGTGGGCGGGGTGGCGATGAACTTCGTCCTCGCCCTGGTCCTCTTCATCTTCGCCTTCACCGTCGGCGTGCCGTTCGCCGTGGCGGAAGTCGGGCAGACCATGAAGGGCTCTCCTGCCTGGAAGTCGGGTCTGATGGAAGGCGACCGCATCGTCGCCCTGAACGGTCAGGAGAACCCGACTTTCGCCGACCTCACCAGGGCCGTGATACTCGGCGGCGAGCACAGAGCAGAGCTGGAGGTGCGGCGGGACGGCCGGCTCTACACCTTCTCCATCCAGCCGGAGTACGACGAGCGCGTCGGCTACAAAGTGATCGGCATCGTGCCCCCCGTGCAGCCCATCATCACGGGCTTCCAGAAGATCGGAGGAGAGGAAGGGCGCTGCCCGGCCAGGGAGGCGGGAGCACGGCTGGGAGACCGCATCATGCGGGTGAACGGAAGTCCGGTGGCCACGGCCACCGAACTGAACCGGGAGCTTCTGAAGGCCAGTGACGGCGCCGTGGAACTGACCGTGCGCCGCGATGCACAGCAGGTAGCACTTACGGTCCGGCCGGAACCGCTGGCACGCAGCGTCATCGGGATTACCGGAGTGACCTCGACCATCGAATCGCTGGAAAAGGGCGGCCGGGCGGAAGCGGTGGGGCTGAGGCCGGGCGACCGGATCGCCGCCGTCAACGGGCAGAGGGTCACAAGCGGCGTGGAGATCGAAGAGGCCATCCGGGGGTCCTGGGGTGAGACGCGCATGGAGGTGCTGCGGGGAGGCGAGGCGATACCGTGCACCAGCCCGATCACGGACGCCGCGGTGCTGGAGGAGTTTATGTTCAGCATGCTCTTCGAGGCCGGCACGACCCTGACCTGGGTTGAGCCCGGCGGTCCGGCGTGGCGGGCGGGCCTCCGCCCGGGCGACGTGATCACCGCCGTTGCAGGCGAGAGGGTGGAAGCGTGGGAGGACATCCTGCTGGAGACGGACCGGGCAGGTGAAGGGCCGTTCGAGGTCCGCTGGCGCCGCAACGGGCAGCTCTTTGCAGGGGAGGTCACGCCCGCAGAGAAGGTCCTGCCCGGCAGCGCCCATCTGGGCATCATCATGGATCGGGCCAAGAGCCGTCCGTTACGCTATGGCGTCGTCGGGGCCGTGGCGAACGGCATCTCCAACACGGTGGAGAAGATCGCCGAGGTGGTTCTCATCCTGCGCGGTTTCGCCACCCGGCAGGTAAGCCCGCGCCACATGGGAGGGATCGTCACGATCGCCTATGCGTCCTACCGGGCGGCCGAAGAGGGCATGGGCAAGCTCCTTTACATGACAGCCGTGATCAGTGCCGCGATCGCCTTCTTCAACGTTCTGCCCATACCCGTGCTGGACGGCGGTCACCTGCTGTTTCTCGGCATCGAGAAGATCCGGGGCAGGCGGCTCAGCGAACGGGTGATGGCCGCCGCCCAGACGGTCGGGTTCGTCCTGCTGATGATGCTGGTAATCTACGTCACGCGCAACGACATTCTGCGCCTGCTGCAATTGCGTTGACGTGTGCGGTTCCCGTCCGCGAGCGTCCGCCGCGGCTCCCGCTTGATTGGGAGGGACCGATGGGGTATACTCAGTTCGCCGTGGGGGATTAGCTCAGTTGGGAGAGCGCGACAATGGCATTGTCGAGGTCACGGGTTCGAGCCCCGTATCCTCCACCATCCTAACCTTCCTTTCTTCCCGCCTTTAGGACTTTCCGGCTTTCCCCGCCGAGGCCCTCTGAGGCCGGATTTCGCTTGCAGATGGTAGCGAACGTGCAAGCGGCCCCACGGGCGGGGACGAGAGCGCGGCCTGAGACGGCGCTGCCGCGCGACTCAGGCGGGACCGGCGGCTGAGGCAAGGTGCGTGCTTCATCTGGTGGAACGCGAGGGCAACTCATCGGTGGATGCTGCGGAGTCGCCTTCCGAAGGTTCGGGGGGCTCTGCCCGGAACTGCCTCAGCAACACGACGGCACAGGCGCGGTCCCCCGACGTGCGGTGGGCGCGCGCCAGTACGCGGACGTCACCACCGCGGCGGTCCGTGACTGTCTGCTCAGCGGGCTCGCATCCGAGCAAGGCAGCCGTTACCAGCCGGCGCAGCGTCTCATCGCGGATACCCCTCTGCACGGACTGGCCGGCAAGCTCGTCGAGGCCCTGTCCCAGCAGGTCCTCCGCCGCCCGGTTCAGGTTGACTATGCGGGCGCAACCATCGACGGCGAGCGCAGCCACCGGTTCCCTGGGAAGAACCGGCCGAGTGTCTGCGGGCGTCCGTTCAGAGTCGGTTTCGGCGTGGCTCAGTAGCATCGGTTGCCTCTCCTCTTTCGCAATCCTCTCGCTGATAGGTCCAGACGCCGTTCCGGTACGGTCGACGCGCATGGGGCGCCGGCCGGGCGCCTTCTCTACGCGACAGGCTAACGCGCAAGCTTTAGCGGAGTCGCTCCTGCGCGTTAGGATCCTGTGAGTCATCTGGTCTCTTACCAGGAGTGCGGATGCGACCGGGGCATGAAAGCGACAGCGGGCGCGAGTGGCCGCGGATGCCTCCCGAGCCGTTCGTTCTGGCTACGATGATTGCGCTGAAAATAGTAGCACGAATCATGCGCGTGGTAGCACGAAACGGGTGTGGCACGAGAAGGGCTGAGAAGCGGTTTGATCGGGCTTTCAGCGACCGGCCGATGTACACCAGTTGCATCGGGGTGCCTGAGCTGCGTAAGTCGTTGGCGTGCAAGAACCAACGCCAAACAGCAAGGGAGAGCCGCCGGTACCGTGGCGGCGGGCGATGCGGAGAAAACGGAGGACCACTGCTGCCCGAGCGGTCCGGCCGTTTTCCAGAATCCGTTTGCGCGAACGGGTTTATGGTGAGCCGACGGGACAGCGGCTCGCCGGCGGCGCGGGAAGAGCGTTGCGAGTCTGCAGGCTGAGCG
>JASFTU010000006.1:0-13863 GCA_050050635.1 Candidatus Brocadiaceae bacterium | reverse complement strand
TCTTCGGTCTGGCGCAGCAGCATGACTTCCACCTGGTATGCTTCGTGACGCCCGCCACCACCCCCGAACGGCGGGCGATGGTGGTCGAGCACGCCGGTGGCTTCATCTACTACATCTCGGTGCGCGGCACCACGGGCGAACGCTCCGCCCTGCCCGCTGACCTGGTCTCGAACATCCGGGAACTGAAGAGCCTCACGCCCGTGCCGGTCGCCGTCGGCTTCGGCATCTCCAGGCCCGACCACGCCAGGGCAGTCGTCCAGGTTGCCGACGGAGCTATCGTCGGCAGCGCCATTGTCAGACGCATGTGGGGGGCGGCGCAGGCCGGCGGCGATCCCGTGGCCGCGGCACTGGAGTTCATCGGCCCCATGGCAAAGGCCGTCAAGAGCCCCCGTTAGCCTTCTGGCCATGCCCTCCCCGATGCCGTTATAATCGCAACGCGAGACCACGCGTATCGCGACACTACGGAGCGCATCTGTGCAGGTATCCTGTCCCCATTGCGGTGCTCGGACGGACGTCCCTTCCCACGCGAAGGCGATCGTCTGCCCCGCCTGCCAGGAGGGGTTCGACGTGGTAGCCGAGGCGCAGACGGTGACCAGGCACCGGCCGGAAGCGCCGGCCGTCCCGGAGCCGCCTGCGGGCACCGAGGGGCGCGTGAGCGCCGTCTGCCCGGAGTGTGACGCCCCGCTGAGGTACGCCGCCGATCAACCGCCCGCCGAATGCCCCGACTGCGGCGCGAGCCTGAAGGCGCCCGGCGAGAAGGAGACGGAGACCCAGAGCGAAGCGCCGCCGGGCGTCCGGACCGCCAAGACCGTCGTGACGAAGCGGACCGCCGGACCGCCGGCCCCGGGTGAGGAAGAACAGCCCGGCGAAGCAGCCATGGAATGGATGCGGGCGCACTTCGAAGACCGCTACGAAGTAGAGGAGTTCATCGCGCGGGGCGGCATGGGCGCCGTCTACCGCGCAGAGCAGAAACAGCCCGCCCGAGAAGTCGCGCTGAAGGTCATGCTCGGCGGAGCATTCGCCTCCAGTCGCCACCGCCGGCGGTTCGAACGTGAAGCCGAGGCGGTGGCTCGCCTCAACCATCCGGCCATCGTGCCGGTCTACGAGTACGGTGAGGCCGGCGGACAGCCTTATTTCACGATGGAGTTCGTTGAGGGCACGGATCTCTACACCTACGCCGCGGAGAACCGTCTGAGTCGCCGGGAGATCTGCCGGATGATGGTTCGGGTCTGCGACGCAGTGGACTACGCCCACCGCCACGGCGTCATCCACCGTGACCTGAAGCCGGGCAACATCATGGTCGACCACCTGAAGAGGCCGCGGATCCTCGACTTCGGCCTCTCGCGCGTCAAGTTCGACGAAGAGGGGGAGCGCTCCCTGTTGACCGTGACGGGCGACTTCATCGGCACCCCGCGTTATATGAGTCCGGAGCAGGCAACGGGGCGACCGAGAGACGTGGACGCCCGAACCGACGTGTACGCGATCGGGGTCATCCTCTACGAGCTGATCGTCGGCGTACTGCCCTATCCCCTCGAGCATGCACGGGGGCTCCGCCTGTTCGAGGTCTTCCAGAAGGCCGAACCGGTCAGACCCCGGATGCTGAACGCCGACATACCGCGGGACCTGGAGGTCATACTGCTGAAGGCGGTGCACAAGGACAAGCAGCAGCGCTACCGGACCGCCGAGGCGCTTGCCCGGGACCTGGAGAATTTCCTCCAGGACCGGCCCATCATGGCGCGTCCTGCCACCGTGGGATACCGCCTGCGCAAGTGGGCGTGGCGGAACCGGCGGACACTCATCCCGGTGGCCGTCTCCGCCGTCGTACTTCTGGTGGTGGCAGGCTTCCTGCTCCGCCAGCTGGGAGCTCAGAGGCGTGAACTGGAGGCGAAGAGAGGTAACTACGAGAGGATGATGGCCGGCGCCCCCAAGGCGGCCGATCGGGTCGCAGAACTCATCCCGCGCGACCGGTGGGAAGACGCCAGATGGGTCGCCGAGTACGCCGTCACCTTCATGCCGCAGGAAGCGGGCGTGGAAGGGCTGGCCTGGAAGGTGCGCCGCGCCGCTGAGAGACGGGTCGCTGAGACCCTCGCGGAGTTTGGGGACCTGCTGCGCCAGCAGCGCTACGGTGAGGCGAGACGGAAGGCGCAAGACCTCTCCGGCCTGGCGCGGGCCTTCAGTCCGTACCCGGACCTCCGGCAGAGACTGGCCGCCGTCCGGCAGGACTTCCCCGCCCGCTGCTGGGAAGACCTCACCGCCCAGTTGGCCGAAACCTGGACCAGAAACGATGCAGTGCGGCTCCTGGAGGCGTTCCTCGAGCAGTTCCCCGAGAGTGCTCACGCGGCCGAGGCCAGGGCACTGCTGGAACGCCTGCCCACCCGTCCGGAACGCCACTTCCTGGAGAAGCGGCTCCGCGTCGCCGAACGCGCACTGCACGCGTACGACTGGCAGAAAGCCCAGGAGATCATACGCTCAACGGGCAAGGCCCTCGCCGCCGGGAAACTGGCACCCACGGACCAGTGGCGCGCCCAGTTTGGCGAACTCCGCACGGCCTTCGCACGGACGATCCGGCCGGAGACCGCGCCCGAGGTCGGACTCGTTCATGTTATCAGCACGTCCGGCAAGCCGGTCAAGTCGGTGGCTTTCCTGCCGGGGAGCGAAGCCTTCGCCATGGCGAAGGTCCAGGAACCAGTGGCGCTGGGGCAAGCAGGCACCTGGGCGGTCACCAGACGCCTGCCGACGGACGCCACGGTGCGCCGGCTCGCCGTCTCCTCCGATGGGCGCATGCTGGCCGGCGGGCTCGAGGACGGCAAGGTGCTCGTATGGAGCCTCGAGCGGGATACCATCGTCCACGAACTGGAAGGCCACCGGGGACGTGTGAATTCCGTGGCGTTCTCCCCGGACGGCACGCTGCTGCTGTCGGCGGACCACGAACGCGTCGTGCTGTGGACGGTCAGCTCGGGACAGCCGCTGGAGGATCCCCCGATCCGGGGGACGGCCCCCGCAGCGTTGAGCCCCGACGGCAGAACCGTGGCCGCAGCCGCTCCCGGGGCGGGAACGGCGCTGTGGGAGTTGGCCACGGGCAAGCAGGTGCAAACCTTCCCGGGGGACCGGCCGGTCCGTCTGGCGTTCCTTCCCGACGGGGCTTCCCTGGTGACCGCCCACTGCGTCGAAGACACCAGGCGGGCACTCATCTGGGAAATCCTGGAGGGATCGAAGACCTGCGAGATGCTTGTGAGAGGCGGCGCGGAGAGCGCGCTGACGCGCGTCATGTGGGCCATGGCGCTCTCGCCGGACGGACGGCTGCTTGTCTCCGGAGACATCGGCAACAGCATCAAGCTGTGGGACGTCCCTACCTGCCGCCGCCTGCTGACCCTGGAGTGCGACAGCGTTCCCTACACGGCCGCGTTCAGCCCGGACTCCCGCTACATCCTCGTAGGCCACAACAACGGAGAAGTCTCGGTATGGGGCGTGCCGACGCAGGAGGCGGTTGAACGGGCGGTTCGGCGGGAGTACAAAGGAACCGGGACGCCGTGGGGCGCCATTTCCGAGCAAGGGACACCAGAACATGGCTAAGCTCTACAATGCGGGCGAAGTCTTCGAGATGGCACTGGAGATCGAGCGCAACGGCGAACGGTTCTACCGTCAGGCGGCCGGGGCAGCGGATGACCCGGAGATCGCCCGAGCTCTGGATGCGCTGGCGGAGATGGAGAGCGACCACGCGGAGCTGTTTGCCCGGCTGAAGGGGGAACTGCCCGCCGACGCTTCACCGGCCATACCATACGATCCAGACGGCGACGTGGCCCGCTACCTACGCGCCGCCGCAGACAATCACGTCTTCAACGTCTATCGAGACGAACCGCAGCACCTGAGTGAGAAGCGGGCGGCCGAGGACATCCTCGGGGCCGCCCTGCAATTCGAGAAGGACACTGTGGTGTTCTTCCTGGGCATCCGGGAGATGGTCCCCCCGGAGCTCGGCCGCTCCGAGGTGGACCAACTCATCAAGGAAGAGATGGCCCACATAGTGGACCTGACCGACCAACTGGAGCGTCTGCGGAGGTGATGGCCCCCTGCGTGAGCGTGCGATGGCCGGTACTCACGGGCGGGATGCATCCGCGGTGTTTCGATTGACAGGCGGACGCGGCAGGCATTACAATCGGGAACTCCGGTGGAGGCCACCGGAGGCGGTTCACTGCTCATCTCTCGTTCGGACCGGCTTTCCCGCACTGCTCCCCGAGCGTTGCCCGTGATGTTCGCATGTCTCCTTCTCGCCCGTCCGGCAGGGGAAGGCGCGGCCGACTGTCAATCGAAAGGTGCCAACGAAATGGCCGTTCCCAAGAGGAAGACCAGCAAGTCCCGCAAGCGCAAGCGAAGGACCCATAAGGGCCTGGATGCGCCCAACATCCCGAAGAGCCAGAAGGTGCGGGCCGAAGGCAGCCGTTCCAGGAAGTTCTTCTGCAGCAACTGCAACCAGCCGAAGCCGCCCCATGCCGTCTGTCCGAACTGCGGTTACTACCGCGGAAAGCCGCTGATCGAAGTGGAAAGGTAGAGCAAGGCCGCTCGCGGATGAAGCCCGCGGATCACAACCAGATTGCTGATCCTGCCGGCGCCGACGTGGCTCGCATCGTCGTCGACGTCGCGGGCGGTGACGCCCCCGTGGCAGAGAGGCTATCGGGCGCCCTCCAGGCAGCCGAGCTATACGCCGATACGCACCTGTTCATATGCGGCCCCGCCCGCTCTTTGCACGAGGAGATCGAGCGGCTGGGAGGCGGGCCGGGCAACGTCAGCCTCGTAGACGCCCCCCAACTGATCGGCATGCACGAGGCGCCGGTCCAGGCCCTGAGGGAGAAGCCGAGGTCCTCCGTTGCCCTGGGGATCGGCATGGTGGCCGACGGGGAGGCGGACGCCTTTGTCAGTGCGGGCAACACCGGCGCCGTCACGGCGGCGGCCACGCTGAAACTGGGGCGACCCAGCGGGCTCCTGCGGCCGGGCATAGCCGCGCCCATGAAGGTCATCGACTACCCCGTCGTGACCATCGACGTCGGCGCCAACGTGGACTGCAAGCCCATGCATCTGCTGCAGTACGGTATCATGGCCGACGTGTTCGCCCGGGAAGTGCTCGGCATCCAGGATCCGCGGGTCGGCCTGCTGAACATAGGGGAAGAGAGCACCAAGGGGAACGAGCTGACCAAACAGGCCTTCGAGCTTCTCAACACAGCCGACCTCCAGTTCGTCGGCAACATCGAACCGGAGAAGTTCTTCCATCACGGCTGCGATGTCCTCGTCTGTGACGGCTTTGCAGGGAACGTCCTGCTGAAGTTCGCCGAGAGCCTCGTGCTGAGGCTCATGGAGTGGCTCCGGGAGCAGGTCTCCGCCAGCCTGCGCTATAAGCTGGGCCTGGGCATGTGCAAGGATCTGTTCGGCCACCTGCGGCACTGCGCGGATTACACCGAGTACGGCGGAGCACCTCTTCTGGGCGTCAACGGAGTGACGATTATCACGCACGGCTCCTCCGACGCACGCGCCATTCGCAACGCGATCCGTGAGGCGCACAGCTTCGTCGAGCACCACGTGAACGAACACATCGAGGATGCCATCAAGAGGGACGCCGCCTCGCGGTCGGATACCGGTTAGGGCGGGCCTCTCGGGCCGATCAGGGACACAGAAAAGACACACCATGCACTGCGGAACGAACCTGGCCGTACAGGTCGCCGGTATCGGCAGCTACCTTCCAGAGAAGGTGCTGTCGAACTTCGATCTGGAGGAGATGGTGGACACTTCAGACGAGTGGATCGTCCCCCGAACGGGCATCCACGAGCGGCACATCGTCGCCGAAGGCGAGGCGACCAGCGACCTGGCCATCGCCGCCGGGCGGGAAGCCCTCCGGCGTGCGGAGGTCACTCCCGAAGACGTGGACGTCATCATCGTCGCCACCTGCACTCCCGACTACCTGTTCCCCGCAACCGGGTGCCTCGTGCAGGCCGCACTCGGTGCCCAGAACGCGATGGCCTTCGACCTGGAAGCAGCGTGCAGCGGGTTCGTCTATGGTTTCGCCTGCGCCTCGACCATGGTGGCCACCGGCATGAGCCGCACGGCCCTGGTGATCGGCGCCGAGGCACTGTCGAGAATGACCGACTACACGGACCGACGGTCATGCATCCTGTTTGGCGACGGGGCTGGTGCCGTGGTCTTGAGACCCTCACAGAACGCGAGCGAAGTCCTCTACTCGGAACTCGGTGCCGACGGCTCGCAGCCGGAGATCCTGATGATCCCGGCGGGCGGTTCGCGAATGCCCGCCTCCGCTGAGACCGTGGAGACCAGGCAGCACTACATGAAGCTGGAGGGCCGGGAGGTATTCAAACAGGCCGTCAACAAACTCATCGAGCTGCTCGAGAGGGTACCGGAACGCACCGGAGTGGAGCTGGCCGAGATCAAGATGGTCATCCCCCACCAGAGCAATGTCCGCATCATCAACAGCGCCCTGGAGAGGGCGGGCCTGAGTGTGGAGAAGGCGTACATGAACATCGACCGCGTCGGCAACACCTCCGCCGCGTCCATACCGCTGGCGATGGCTGAAGCCGTCCAGCGCGGTGAACTGGAACGGGGTGACCTGGTGCTCTTCCTCGCCTTCGGGGGCGGGCTTACCTGGGCATCGACGCTGCTGAGATACTGACACCTGGCTCGAGCGCATGACGAAGACCGCACTTCTGTTCCCGGGACAGGGCGCCCAGGCTGTCGGCATGGGCCGCGAGATTGCTCAGGCCTGGTCTGTCGCTGCAGAAACGTTCCGGCTCGCAAGCGAACTGCTCGACCTGGACCTGGAGCAGCTCTGCTTCGAGGGGCCGCCGGAGGCTCTGTCCGCCAGCGACATCGCCCAGCCGGCCATACTCACGGTGAGCGTGGCCACGCTGCGCGCACTGCAACAGGACGGCCAGGCACCCGACGTCGCGGGGGCGGCCGGCCTGAGCCTCGGCGAGTACTCCGCGCTGGTGGCGGCCGGCGCACTGGAGTTCGAGGAAGCGGTCCGGTTGGTCCGGCACAGGGGCCTCTACATGCAGGAAGCGTGCGAGGCAAACCCGGGCACGATGTACTCCATCCTCGGACTGCAGGACGCGGAGGTCGAACGGGCCTGCGAAGAAGCCCGCCGGAGGACGGGAGGACGGGTCTGGCCCGCCAACTACAACTGCCCCGGACAGGTGGTCCTCAGCGGAGAGGAGGACGCGGCCGCTTGCGCCGCCGAGATATGCAACAGCGTCGGCGCGCGGCGTGCCATTGAACTGGATGTGGCGGGCGCCTTCCACACGCCACTGATGAGGCCCGCCGCGGAGAAGCTGGCGGCGCACCTGGCAGCCGTGGAGATAAGGAAACCTCGCTTCCCCGTCGTCGCCAACGTGACCGCAAGCCCCACCGACGAACCGGACGAGATCAGGGGCCTGCTGCTGAGGCAAGTAACCAGCCCCGTACGCTGGGCGGACAGCATGCGCTGGCTCATCGCTCAGGACGTGCAGAGCTGCTCTGAGATCGGGCCGGGGCGCGTGCTGCAGGGATTGCTCAGGCGGATCGACTCTTCACTGGACTGCCAGACCGTGAACACGCCCGACGACCTGCGGCAGTGCGTCCAGACCTGGCAGGGAGGGGACGACCAATGAGTTCATTGAACGGGAAGAACGCTCTCGTGACCGGAGCCTCCCAGGGCATCGGTCGGGCCATATCGCTGAGGCTGGCACAAGACGGGGCCAGCGTAGCCGGCCTCGACGTGCAGGAGGAGGCGCTGCAGGAGACGGCCGCCCTGGTGGAAGAGGCCGGGGTCAGGTTCGTGCCGCTGAAGGCCGACGTGACGGACTTCGACCAGCTCGGGGAGGCCGCCTCCACGGCCGCGGACGCTCTGGGCAGCCTCGACATCCTCGTCAACAACGCCGGGATAACCCGCGACAACCTGCTGATCCGCATGAGCGACGAGGACTGGGACAAAGTGCTCGCGGTCAACCTGAAAGGAGTCTTCAACGGCATCAAAGCGGTGGCGCGGACGATG
Source organism: Candidatus Brocadiaceae bacterium (assembly GCA_050050635.1). Lineage (GTDB taxonomy): Bacteria > Planctomycetota > Brocadiia > SM23-32 > SM23-32 > JASFTU01. The sequence goes on along the minus strand of JASFTU010000006.1, from coordinate 5,834 downwards.
ATGCGGCAGAGGGCCGGACGCATCGTCAACATCGCCAGCGTGGTGGGGGTGGTCGGCAACGCCGGTCAGGCAAACTACTCGGCCAGCAAGGGCGGGGTGATTGCCCTCACGAAGTCGGCTGCCCGCGAGCTTGCTTCCCGCAACATCAACGTAAACGCCGTTGCTCCCGGGTTCATCGTGACGGCTATGACCGACGGTCTGAGCGAGGATGCCACGCAGGCGGCGATGGCCAACATCCCCTTCGGACGGTTCGGTCAGCCCGAGGACGTTGCAGCGGCCGTTGCCTTCCTGGCCGGCCCGGACTCCGAGTACATCACCGGACAGGTAATCCGGGTGGACGGCGGGATGGTCATGTGAGGGCGCTTGCAAGCATCGTCTTTGAGCCGGTAAAATGCCTTGACTTTGGAACTCTCCAGCCTGCGGGGGGCTTGGTCGGGTCGGCGGGCTCTCCGAATGATTCCTCTTCTGATTGGGAGGTGTACAAGTGGCAGACGACGTAAGGGAAAGAGTGATCAAGCTGATCGCTGAGCGGATGGACGTCGATCCGGACCAGATCACCGACGACACGCACTTCGTGAACGACCTCCAGTCGGACTCGCTCGACATGGCCGAACTGGTCATCGACCTCGAAGAGGAGTTCGACCTGAGTATCAGTGACGAGGAGGCCCAGCAGATCGAAACCGTGGGTCAGGCGATCAAGCACATTCAAGAAGCGATGCAATGAAGGACAGGCGCGCTGTCGTGACCGGTATCGGGGTCGTCTCGCCGGTGGGGAACGACAACTCCTCGGCCTGGGCCGCCGTGCGCGAAGGCCGTAGCGGCATCCGCACGATCGCGTCGTTCGACACCTCCGAGTACGACGTCCACATCGCCGGCGAGGTGCAGGACTTCAACCCGCTGGACCACTTCAGCAAACGTGAGTTGAGCCGGCTGGATCGCTTCGTGCAGTTCGCTCTCGTCGCCGCCGACAGTGCCATCGCCGACTCCGGGCTCGATCTGGACAGGGAGAACCTGGACCGTGTGGGCACGTTCATCGGAACGGGCATCGGCGGGCTCCACGAGATCGAGGCCCAGCACACGCGGCTGCTCAAGAGCGGGCCTCGCCGCACAAGTCCCCTGATGATACCGAAGCTGATGACGAATGCCGCGCCGGGGCAGGTCGCCATGCGCAAGGGCCTGCTCGGGCCCAGCATGTCGGTCTCCAGCGCGTGCGCCTCGGCCTCACACGCGATCGGCGAGGCTCTGCATTGCATCCGGGCCGGCATGGCCGAGGTACAGATCTGTGGCGGTTCGGAGGCGGCGATCACGCCGATGGGACTGAGCGGGTTCCAGCAGATGAAGGCGCTCTCGACCCGCAACGACGATCCCCCCGCCGCCAGCCGGCCCTTCGACGCAAACCGGGACGGGTTCGTCATGGCCGAAGGAGCAGGCATCCTTGTTCTGGAAAGCCTGGAGCACGCCAGGAAGCGAGGAGCCGAGATCCTGGCAGAGATCGTCGGCTACGGAGCCAGCAGCGACGCCTACCACATCACCCTCCCCGAGCCCGACGGAAAGGGCGCTGCACGGGCCATGGTCAACGCGCTCCGGGACGCCGAGGTCAGCCCGGAGGACATAGACTACATAAACGCGCATGGGACCGGCACACCCGCCGGAGACGATGTCGAGGCCAAGGCCATCATGGAGGTCTTCGGGCAGCACGCGACCCGGCTCGCCGTCAGCTCCTCCAAGAGCATCTTCGGCCATCTCCTGGGTGCCTCGGGAGCACTGGAGGCCGCCGTCTGCATGTGGGCCATGCGGGAGAACGTGGCTCCCCCGACCATCAACCTGGACGACCCCGACCCCGAGTGCGGTGACCTGGACTTCGTGGCGCACGAAGCTCAGGAGCGGCGCATCGAGGTCACCATTAACAACTCCTTCGGCTTCGGCGGGCACAACGTCTCCCTGGTGATCCGGCGGTTCACCGGCTGAACCCGAGCCGGCAATGTTCGGGCCCGAGGTATCCGCTTCTCCCACACTCGCGGGCTTCAACTATGGCTGATGCCCCCGTACGCGTTGTACAGATCATCACGCGGATGATCCTCGGGGGTGCTCAGCAGAGCGTTCTCTACCTGTGCGAAGCCCTGCGGCAGCGCGGGTGGGACGCCCTACTGCTCACCGGTCCCCCCCTGGGTCCCGAGGGAGAACTGCTCACCGACGCAGCCCGACGGGGGATCCCCTGCCGCCTCGTTCCCGAGATGCGCCGGGAAGTCCATCCCTGGCGCGATGGGCTCGCCTTCGTGAAGCTCGTCCACCTGCTGCGCCATCTTCGCCCCGCGATCGTCCATACGCACAGCTCGAAGGCCGGCGTGTTGGGCCGGCTGGCCGCGCGTGTTGCCCGGGTGCCCATCGTCATCCACACCATCCGCGGACTGCCCTTCCACCCATACGCTCCCGCCTACCAGAACCTGATCTTCAGGGCCGCCGAGCGTGTGGCGGCGACCGTCACAGACCACTTCAGCTGCGTCGCACAGGCCATGGTGGATGGAGCCGTCGCGGCCGGGCTCGGACCGCGGGAACGGTTCACCGTGGTCCGCAGCGGGATCGACATCGGAGCCTATCAGGGCATCGGGGCCGACCGGGAGCGCGTGCGCCGTCGCTTCGGTCTGCAGCCAGACGACTTCGTGATCGGCAAAATCGCCCGGCTCTTCGATCTGAAGGGACACCGGTTCCTCATACGGGCGGCGCCGAAGATCGTCGCACGATGCCCCGAGGCCAGGTTCCTCTTCGTCGGGGAGGGCATCCTGCGCGGGGAGCTGGAGGAGCTGGCCGAGGAGTTCGGCGTGCGGGACAGAATCAGTTTCGCCGGCCTCCTTCCGCCCGAGCAGATACCGGCAGTGCTTGGCGCCATGGATGTCCTGGTGCATGCATCGTTGCGCGAGGGGCTGGCGCGCGTCCTCGTGCAGGCACTGCTGTGTGAGAAGCCCGTGGTGACCTACGCGCTGGACGGAGCGCCGGAGGTGATCGTCGAGGGAGTGACCGGCAGGCTCGTGCCCGGGAAGTCAATCCAGGAACTGGCGGACGCCGTCCTCTGGGTTGCCGAACACAGGGGCCGCGCGCAGGCGATGGCGCGGGAGGGCCGTCGCCGTTTCGCCGACGAGTTCAGCATAGAACAGGCAACCACGGAGACGGAACAGCTCTACCGGCGTCTGCTGGCGCGGAAGGCCCCGGGGACGCCCCTTCCCCCTACCAGCCCTCCTCGCCGATGAGCTGCACGAACACGCAGTCGCATAGCTCCTCTTCGGTGATCCGCCCGTCGGGCTCCCTGCGGTAGCGCGTAAGCGTCTGCCGGTAGCGTGAGCCCACCGGCACCACCACCTCCCCGCACGCGGCCACCTGCTCCAGGAGTGTATCGGGCCTGTGCGGTGCACCGGCCGTGACGATGCACCGGTCGAAAGGCGCCTCTTGCGGCCAGCCGAGCGTCCCGTCCCCCACCCGGAACGAAACATTCGTGTAGCCCATCTCCTCGCACAGCACCTCCCTTGCCCTTTCGCTCAGCTCGGAAATGCGTTCGATAGTGTAGACCTGGGCGGCGAGTTCGGCCAGTATGGCCGTCTGATAGCCGGAGCCGGTCCCCACCTCCAGCACGCGCTCCTCGCCCGTCAGGCGGAGCGCCTCCGTCATCAGCGCGATTATGTAGGGCTGTGATATGGTCTGGCCACATCCGATGGACATGGCCCCGTCGTGGTAGGCGCGCGCGCGGTCCCTCGGCGGCAGGAACCTCTCGCGCGGCACTTCGGCCATCACGTTGAGGACTCGCTGACTCCGTATCCCGCGCCGCTCGAGCTGGTCCCGGACCATGCGGCGGCGCGCAGCTTCGAAGTCCGACGAATCGCGTAACACAGGCCCATCCGCCCGAAAACGGAGTTTTCCGTTTTGCCTCAGGTGCCGGTATTGTATGATACAGGAGACGTCTGGACGCACAAACCCGAACTCCCTTTTCAGGGAACCCCAGCCATGCTCGAAACCCGGACGTTCGTGTTCAGCACCGAAGCCGAGATGGACGTGGTAGACGTCACTAAGGACGTGGCCGACATCCTGAACGAATCGGCCACCAACGACGGCGTGGTGACGGTCTTCGTGCCGGGTTCCACGGGAGCGGTGACGACGATGGAATTCGAGCCCGGGCTCGTGAAGGATATGCGCGAATTGTTTGACAAACTCGTGCCGCGCGATCATTACTACCACCACGAGGAGCGCTGGCACGACAAGAACGGACACAGTCACGTTCGCGCCAGCCTGATCGGCCCCTCGGTGACGGTGCCGTTCCGGGACAAGCGGCTGATGCTGGGGACCTGGCAGCAGATTGTGTTCTTCGACTTTGACGTGCGCGCCAGGGAGCGCGAACTGATCGTGCAGGTCTGGGGGGAGTGAGGGTCCCGCGTTCGGGGGTTGACGCGGCCGTTCCGGCGGCTATAATCGTGCTGAAGTCGGGGCGTGGCCCAGTCTGGCTTAGGGCGCTACACTGGGGGTGTAGAGGTCCCCGGTTCGAATCCGGGCGCCCCGACCAGCCTTCTCCAAGGCTTCGGCTGGCAAGCCACTTTGCTTTCCGGCCGAGGCCTTGATTATTGTACGAAAGTCTGATACCAGCGGCGAAGGCTGCGCGCCGAAGCTTCAGCGAAGGCGGGCATTTGAGGCTCAGAAGGAGCACTGAGTTGAAATACGTCTATCTCATCCGCAGCAAATCGAGGCCGGGCAAGACGTACATTGGAATTACCGAAGATCTGGAGGCCCGACTTAAGGCACACAATGAGGGCTCTTCCGCGCATACAGCAAGATTTCGGCCGTGGAAGCTGGAGGTGGCGTTGGCGTTTCAGCAAGATGAGAAAGCGGAGGATTCTGAAGAGTATCTCAGGAGCGGTTCAGGCAGAGCCTTCGCCAAGCGCCATTTCTGGTAACCGGATCACGCAGTAACTGTGTGCAGTGCAAGATGGCGGTCGATGTCCCGACGGGCAACGTTGTCACCAGAGCACCGAATTGCTCAAACCGTGTCCGGTCAAGGCGACCAGCCTTCGCCAGGTCGGGGACGCGCCATAGCCGCTATGGCGACGGCGCGGCTTCGGCTGGCAAGCCATCTTGTTCACACCGCCGAAGGAATGGTAGAGCAGGAGAAAGCAGAGAAGGGCAACGAACGCTGCCGGACGCAAGCCCCGCGACGCGACACAAACTCGCTCTCCTGCGGTCTCCTTTCTACTCTCTACTTTCTGCCGTCCCGCCAACACCGGGATAGAGCAGGCCAAATGCCTACGGTCTCCTCTCTACTTACTACTCTCTGCCGTTCGCCCTGTAGAGCGCAACCCATGGCCTTCGCCTTCAAGAGGCTCAAGGTCTATCAGAAGGCCGTTGATTTCGCCGACCAGGTTGCGGCTCTCACGGAAGACTTCCCGCGCGACCACGGTTTCCTCGGCGGTTGGCTGAACCGGGGCGCTGTTTCCATCGCCGCCAACCTGGCCCAAGGTGACGGCCGTTTCACCAAGGCCGATCGCAAGAACTTCTCCGGCATCGCTCGGGGCTCCGTCCAGGAATGCGTACCGCTTCTCGAATTGGCTCGGCGACGAGGCTCGCCGGGCGATGCTTCCCTTGCGAAGATCAAGAATGATTTGGGAGAGATCGCGCGGATGTTTCCGGGGCTGATTAGCGGCCTCGACAAACGGTCCACCTGACGGCCGTCTGCCGGGCATCGGACGGCAAGACCCCCGCGCCACTATCCATTCGGCCATCCTGCGCGACATGCAGAAGAAGGGCGACGAGTCCCGCTTCCGCAAGGTCGGGCGCGGCCTGTTCGCGCTGGCCCGCTG
>JASFTU010000005.1:0-14087 GCA_050050635.1 Candidatus Brocadiaceae bacterium | reverse complement strand
ACCAGCGGAACAACGGTGAGAAGCAAGGCGTCCATGGCGTGCCCCTTTCGGGCAGGACCGCTCCGTTGGGTCACCGGGAACGCACCAGTCTACACGACGGGGTAGGGGGGTGGTCAAGCATTGTCGCGCCCTTCTCGACGCACCGGTTGGCGCGTTTCAGGCGCGCGGGCCGTGTCCGCGCGTTGCTCGAAGAGCGCGGCAGGCGCCGCGCGGGCGGTGGAACGGTACCCCTGGGAGGCCGGGGACGTTGCGCCGGCTGAATCGCCCTCCTATAATCCCTGCGCCTCACAGAAGGGGAGGGCCGGCGTGGCGCTGAATCCTGCGAACCTGACCGAGGTCGCCGAGGCCGAGCCGCTCGGCTCGCTCAGGACCATCCTCACCTTCGCGATCTACGGCGCTTTCGTGGTGGGGCTGATCGCCTACCTGTTGTGGAAGCTCCCGCGGGGGGAAGGAGACGGCACCCCTTAGCTCTGCCCGCAAGGCTCCCCTCGGAAGGCACGCCGGGGCATGGAGGCCGACGTGGTCTCCCCTGCGGAGTCGGGCGCCTCTTCAGCGGGGACGGTGCCGGGGTGGGGCTACCGCCGTTCGATCATGATGAAGCGCGTGCGACCGGTTTCGGCATCCAGGTAGCGCAGCAGGACCCTTCCGTTCTTCCGGGCTTCGGCGACCAGCTTGCGGTAGTCCGCGATCGAGCTGACCCTCTGACGGTTCACGCTCAGGACCACGTCGCCCGGTGTGATGTAGCGGGCGGCGGGGCTGTCCTCCTCGACCTCACGGACGAGCACGCCTTCGAGGCGGGCGGCACCCAGCCGCCTGGCCATCTCGTCGGTGAGTGGCTCCACGCTGAGGCCGAGCCAGTCGGATGTGACGGGGGCGGCCTCCAGTGCGGCGATCTTGACGCTGAGTTCGACGACTTCGCCGTCGCGCCAGACCTTCAGCTCGGCCTCGTTTCCGGGATCGGTGGCCGTAACTCGCCGCCTGAGTTGCGTCATCTTCTCGATCTTCTCGCCCCTGTACTCCGTGATGATGTCGCCGGCCTGGAGCCCCGCCTCCTCGGCGGGAGAGCCCTCCAGGATCTCCTGGACGAGCACGCCGTCGGTCCCCGTGAAGCCGAACATCTCGGCCATCTCCGGGGTGAGGTCGGCGATGTAGACGCCGAGCCATCCGCGCTCCACCTCCCGCCCGGCCACCAGGTCGTCGAGGATGTCCCGCGCCATGCTGCTGGGGATGGCGAAGCCGATGCCCATGTAGCCGCCCGTTCCGCTGAAGATCGCGGTGTTGATGCCGACCACTTCGCCGCGCAGGTTGACCAGGGGGCCGCCGCTGTTGCCCGGGTTGATGGCCGCGTCGGTCTGGATCATGCTCTCATACTCGAGGCCCACGACCCCGATCCGACCGGTGGCGCTCACGATGCCCGCACTGACCGTCTGGGTCAGGCCGAAGGGATTGCCGACCGCCAGCACCCACTGTCCGATGCGAAGGGCGTCGCTGTCGCCCAGCTCGACGGTGGGGAGGTGGTCGAAGTCGTCCTTCATCTTAATCACCGCCAGGTCCGTCTTATCGTCGGTGCCCACCACCTCCGCCTCGACGTCACGGCCATCGGGCAGCCGGACGCTGAGTTCGTCCGCTTGCTTTATCACGTGGTAGTTCGTCAGTATGTGCCCCTGGCTGTCAATGATCATGCCGGAACCCAGCCCCGGGCGCTTCTCACGGCGCCTGCCGCGCTCGCCGAAGAACTCCCGGAAGAACTCATCGAAGAAGGGGTCGCGGAAAAACGGGCTGCGGGCCCGCTGTTCCACGATCTGCGTGGTGTGGATGGAGACCACGGCGGGCTTGACCTTCTCGGCGGCGTGCTGGAACAGAGTCTCCAGCTTCCCCGCAAACTCATTGAGCTCCTCCAGCTCCGCCGGGCTCGCAACCGACTCCTCCGCCGCGGCGGGCGGCGGCGTGGGCGTGGTCAGAACTCCGCTGAACGCCAGCGCCAGCACCAGACAGAACACCATCACAGCCGCAATCGAAAGCCTTCGCCGCATTTGCCGTGGACCTCCACAGGGAAATGGGTCGCAGCACTGACGCCCCCGGGTGCCAGGCCACCACTCCTATTCGTTGTCGCAGCCGCGTCATTTGTTCGCGACGCCGGCCCACTTACCATTGTAAATGGCCGGGGGCGCCCAGTAAACCACGTCTCACCCCGCGATCCGCTCCCCGTGGGCCGGAGCTTCTTGATTGGGAGCGCAGGCGCGATATACTGGGCATTTCCGCCGCGCACCGAGTGCGACTCCGAAAGGGATCCTCGCCATGAACAAGCAGAGCCTGAGTCTGGTGGAGAAGCTGAGCCAGCTGGAGGGCGTTCCTGGCTTCGAAGACGACGTCAGGAAGTACATCCAGAAACGCCTCAAAGGGACGGCCGAGTTCGAGATGGACAACCTGGGCAGCATCATCTGCAGAAAGGCCGGCGACGAGGAGTCGCCCCGCCTCATGCTGCCCGCCCACATGGACGAGATCGGCTTCATGGTGAAGGACATAACCGACGAAGGGTTCATTCGCTTCGCCCCGCTCGGCGGGTGGCTCGACCAGACGCTCCTGGGCCACGTGGTGACGGTAAAGACCCGGAAGGGCGACCTGGGGGGCGTCATCGGCTGCACCCCGCCCCACATGATGCCGAAGGAGGAGCGCAACAAGGTCATCAAACGCAAGAAGATGTTCATCGACGTGGGGGCGCGCGACAAGGAACACGCTCAGGAGAAACTCGGCGTTCGTATCGGCGACCCCATCGTGCCCGTGCAGTCATTCGAGCGGGTGGGGGAGGGCGAGTTCCTCCTCTCGAAGGCGTGGGACGACAGGGTGGGATGCGCGCTGATGATCGACACGCTGAAGGCGCTGCGGGACAAGTCTCACCCGAACACCGTTTACGGCGTGGGCACCACGCAGGAGGAAGTGGGCACGCGGGGAGCCAAGACCGCGGCCGACGTCGTGGAGCCGGACTTCTGCGTCGTGCTCGACGTCGGCCCGGCCGCCGACGTGCCCGGTGTGGAGGGGGAGGTGAAGACGGAGCTGGGCAAGGGTCCCATCATCTACGTGCTCGATGCCGGCACCATCGCCCATCACCGGTTCAACGATTTCGTTCTGGAACTGGCGGAGCAGAAGGAGATACCCCACCAGCTGAGCCTGATCGAGGGCGGCGCGACCGATGCCCGGGCCATCCACCTTCACGCCCGCGGTGTGCCCAGCGTGCTGCTCGGCATACCCACGCGCTACATCCACAGCCACGCCGGCCTCATCCACACCGATGACTACGACGCCACGCTGAAGCTCGTGCAGGCCGTCGTGATGAACCTTTCGCCGGAGCGCGCCGAGACGATCACCCGCGGATGAGGTCTCCATGGATCATCCCGATCCGGAAGCGCTCAGTGCGTTGCTCGACGATGCCGCCAGCGGAAAGGGGGATGCTCGCGCGGCGGCCCACCTCATCGGGACGGACCCCGCGACCGAGGCGTTCAGGGGCGCGGGACTGCAGCCCGACGCCGCGGAGAGGCTGCGCCTGTTCCGGAAGACGGCGGAGCTGTGCCCGTCGATCGTTCTGGAGGTCGCCGGCTACGCGGTTCGGGCACGCGTGAGCCGGGACGAGCTGTGGCGCTTCTATCTCCCCGCGTGCAGGCTCATGCTTGCCCTGCACCGGGCCGCCGCCCGGCGCACTCTCGTGGGCATTACCGGCCCCGGCGCGTCCGGGAAGTCGGTGTTCGCCTTGTTGGTTCAGCACATCCTCGGACGGGTTGACATGCCCGACGTGCGGGCGGCGCGGTGTCCGCTTGACGGCTTCCACTACCCCAATGCGTACCTGGGTTCCCACTTCCTGGAGGCCGACGGCCCGTGGGCCCGGTACGTGGAGGGAACCGAGCAGGTCCCGCTGCGGGCCGTGAAGGGCTCACCGCCCACTTTCGACGTCGATGCCTTCGTTGAGACGCTGTCCGCCCTCAGGTCGGAACCATCGGTTGGATGTCCCCGCTACGATCGGCGCATCCACGACCCCGTGCCCGATGGGCTGCGGATAGGTCCCCGCGACGACGTGGTTCTGGTCGAGGGGAACTACCTGCTGCTGAGTGAGGGAAGTTGGCGGCGGGTGCGGGAGCTGCTCGACATCTGCTTGTTCATCACGCTGCCCCCCGAGGCCCTCCGCCGCTCCATGGTCGAACGGCACGTTCGCGGGGGCCGTTCGGCCGAGGATGCACGCCGGTACTACGAGCGCGTGGACCGGCGGAACTGCCGGCTCGTCATGCGCACCAGGGAGCGGGCCGACCTGCTCGTCAACCGCGACGCGTGCGGCCGCATCCGCGGTATCACGTGCCCGAAGCGCGCCGGTTGATTACCCGGGGGCCCTGTGATATAAGGCCGGCCGATGGCACTTACCAGGGAGGCTGAAGCATGGCGCTGAAGATTGGCTTTGTCGGAACGGGTGGTATCGCGAGGCGGCACTTCCAGGCGCTGGAAGAGATCCCCGAGGCGCAGATCGTCGCCTGCACCGACGTGGACGCCGACCGGGCCGCCGAAGCGGCTGCCCGGTTCGCGGGAGCGGCCGCCTGCACCCATCACGCGGACATGCTGGAGGAGCAGGAGCTGGACGCCGCGTTCGTCTGCCTTCCCCCGCACGTCCACGGGGAGGTGGAGCTCGCGCTGATCGACGAGGGGATACCGTTCTTCGTCGAGAAACCCCTGGCCAACGATCTGGAGACGGCGGAGCGCATCATGAGCGCCCTCGAGGGCACCGACCTGATCACCTCGGTCGGCTACATGATGCGCTACCGGGACAACGCGCGTCGTCTGAAGGAGCACCTGGCCGATGATCCGCCCGTGGTGGCCCGTGGAGCCTACCTGTGCGGCGTTCCGGGAGTGCCCTGGTGGCGCCGCAAGGAGCAGAGCGGCGGGCAGATCGTCGAACAGAGCACCCACGTCTTCGACCTGGCCAGGTACCTGTTCGGCGAGGTGCAGAGCGTGTTCTGCACGGCCAGGCGGGGCATGATCCAGGAGGTGCCGGACTACACGGCCGACGATGCCAGTGTATGCGCGCTGAAGTTCGAAAGCGGCCTCCTGTGCACAATCACCAGCAGTTGTGCCGTGAAGAAGGGCGAGATCTCGATGGAAGTCTTCACCCGCGAAGCACGCGCGGCCCTGGAGGGGGGTGACCTTGCGCTGACGCTGTCCGTCGGCGGCGAGACCCACCGCTACAGCAGCGAGGAGGACGCCTTCGTGCGCGAGGACCGCGCCTTCATCGAGGCGGTCGTGAGCGGCGATCGGTCCGCCATCGAGAGCCCGTACCAGGACGCTCTCCGCACGCAGATGGTCACCTGCGCGGCCAATGAGTCCATGGAGAGCGGCGAGCCGGTTCAGCCCTGACGGACGGGAGGGGTCACCGGGTGGAAGAGACATCCGAAGACAGGCGCCTCAGGAGCTGGCTGATGCAATATGTGGTGGGCTTCGCCCTCGGGCTATCCTCCGCCTTGTATGGCATCTACGCTTTGTGCAGCGGAAGCACCTATCTGCCCGGTCTGCGCGGCGGGACGGCAACGGTCCAGGGCTCTCACGGTGTGGGGGCCGCCGTGGTGTACCTGGCTGGCGGGGCGTTCCTGATCTGTCGGTTCTTCATCCATCCCAGGTGCCGTTCGGAGTCCGCCCGCAGCCAGATCTACCTGCTGGAGAACCTCCTGCTGATCGCATTCATCGCGGCGGCTTTCTACGTTCTGCTGAACGTCGGCACGGCGGGATAGGCAATTCAGCCTTCCCGGAGGATCCTCTTCAGGTAGTCCTCGAGCGCCTTCCCCGGGACGGCGTTCTCCGTCAGCACCTGGCGCGCGTCGGGCGGTTGCCCCGTGGTGATTATGTTGAAGGAGAAACCCGGACGGTAGAAGCGGAGCCGGCCTCGACCGTCCACAATGAACCCGGCGGGCATGGCGGTCGCCTCCTCGGCGTTCGCCGCGCCGGCCATCTCCCTCAGGGCGGAGAGCGACAGGTCGTCGTAATGCAGGGGCAGGTCCACGCCCATCGAGCGGGCCAGCTCCGGCGCCTGCTTTGCCCCCCTTGTCCTGGCAACGATGGTCATTCCCCGCACGCGGAACCGCCGATAGCGGTGCACCAGGTCGCTGAAGTGCCGCAACGCGAGCTGGCTGTTCATCTCCTCCGGGCGCCAGAACAGCACCAGCGTGACGTAGCCCGTCCTGGCGATATCCAGGCGTGTCTCCTGCCCCTCCGAGGTCTCGACCCGCACCTGCGGGCAGCGCGGTGCTTCCTCGGCCCGATAGAACCTCGTCCCGGTCCGTTCCTCGAAGGGGGTGAACTCGCTGAGGAACTCCAATGCCTCCCGCCTTTGCACGGCCGGAGGGAGTTCGGTGTCATTCCGCAGCGCAACCGTCTCCGCATCGCCGCCCGCACAGCCGGCCGCGATCCAGAGGAGAACGCACGCAGCCGCAGTCGCATACCAGCGCATCGAACGGACCTCCCGGCTCTCAGCTACATACACTCTACAGTACTCCGCGGACCTTTGCCCACACCCGATCCGCGATCTCCGACGGGGCCAGCGCAGCGCCCCCCTCGGCGCATGAGATGACTGCCCACGCGTCCTGGCTCCGCGCGGCTATCTCGCGGTAAGCGGACGCCGTCCTCTCCAGGTGGTCCGCGTCGCTCTCATGGATGTCCCGCCCCGCAGGAAGGCGCTCCGTCTCGCCGCGTCCGCGCACCAGGCACATCGCCACCTCCACGGGCATCTCCAGCAGCACGTGCAGGTCGGGCCGGGGCAGGTCGAACACCCCGTACTCGAGCGCCTCGACCCACTCGTAGAACGCCCCCCGCTCGCCGGACGAGTCCATCTTCGAGCCCTGGTGGGCCATGTTGGCCGGCACGTAGCGGTTGCACACGACCACCGATCCCTCGCCCAGCCACTCCCGCACCCGGGATGCCGCCTCCCAGCGATCGCACGCGTAGGGCAGGGCGGCCAGGTAGGGACTCACTTCGCCCGCGCGGGGTGCGAACTCGCCGCTCAGATACCGCTCGATCAGGTCGGCGAAGAAGCCCTCTCCGTAGCGCGGGAAGGAAATTGGCCGCACCCGGTGCCCCTCTGCCTTCACCCGGTCGGCCAGCAGGTCGGTCTGCGTCGTCTTGCCGCTGCCGTCGATGCCACATATGGCGATCAGACGCCCCTCCGGTGTCGTTGTTCCGGACACGGCTCTCCCTCACAGCCCGAAGATACGCCGCGCGTTGTCGCGCAGCAGGAGGCGCGCGATCTGCACGGCGTCCTCCTCGCTCCCCAGACCGACCTCGACGAAGTCGCCGGCCAGCACGCGCGCCAGCACCCGGCGGTACATGTTGAACTTCGCCAGCCCGAACTCCAGCTTGTACATGTCGCTGTAGTAGCCGATCAGCTTGGTCTTCGGCACGCTCTGGATGCGGGCGGAGAGGTCGGACGCTATGTGCCGCGGCACGTTCAGATACCACCAGTGGCCGCTCAGCACCACGTTCCGGATGATCCAGCCGTAGGCCGCCAGCTCCTGCACCTGGCTGCTGCTGAGTACGGAAAGGCAGAAGGTCACCTCGGGGAAGGCGTTGACCAGCGGCAGCAGCCCCCTCAGCGTGTCACCCGCCGCCGGCAGGTCTGTGCCCTGGGGTACGCCATGTCTGTAGGCATCCCGCACGACCCCGTACATTATCTGGAAGGGCAGGCCGCAGTCGCGGCAGTGGCGCATCAGACCGAACAGCACCCCGCTCTGCAGGATCTCCGCCTCCTCCGGTGAGAGGGGACCTTTGAAGGCTCTCTGGACCACGTGTGCGAAGTGTGCCCCCGCCGGCGGGTACGTCTGGAAACCGGGCGGCAGCGAGATGGCCGCGCTCCGGGCGCCGCCGACCGCGAAGCGCTCCACTACTGCCCCCAGGGCGTCCCGCAGGCTCCCCGCGTCGCGCAATTCCACGCCGCTCACCTGCTGCAGGGCCTCCCGAACCCCGGAGTCACCCAGCCCGAAGACCAGGCTGTCGGCGCGCAGGCTGGGCACGAATATGTCCATGTCGATCTCGTCCAGATCCTCCTCGAAGCTGTTGGTCAGGAAGACCTTCTCGATCCCCGACGCCCGCAGGATCTCCCGCGCCCGATCGGGCCGTCGGGCGGCCCGGCTGACCCGGTCGGCCAGTGGCTCCCAGTTCTCTTCGGTCAGCTTCCGCTCCTCGAAGCCGAACAGCTCCTCCGCCAGCTCCATCAACCATCGGTACTGGGCCGTGTTGTCGATGTTCGCCATCGCCTTCAGCAGAGCCGGGATCACCTCCCCGTCCGGCTTCTGCGGGTCGATGACTTCCTGGCTCATGCCGGCGCTGTGGGCCAGTTCGGTGTAGTAGTGGTACCCCAGCAGTTCCCGAAGCGAGCGCGCGAACGGCTCGGCGGCCGGCACGTGGGAGTGGACGTCGATGACCGGGATGCGCTCGATCTCCCTCAGCAATCTCTGCTCGAGGTCCTCCGACGGCGACATCGCTGTCCTTCCTCCGTGAGTTCCTTATGTGATGGGTCAGTTGTTGAGGGACTGCAGCGGCGCGGGGATGCGCCCGCCCCGCCCGACGAACCTGGTGGCGCCCTCCACCCCCCGGATGGGGACGATCACGCTCTGCCCGAACAACCCCCCGAAGGTCGCGGTCTCGCCGGCCTCCTTGCCGGGGACCGGTACCACACGCACCGAGGTGGTCTTGCGGTTCACGACTCCGATGCTCATCTCGTCGGCGATCAGCCCGGCGACGGTCGCGGGGTCCGTCCGGCCCGGGATGGCGATCATGTCCAGCCCGACCGAGCAGACGCTCGTCATCGCCTCCAGTTTCTCCAGGCTCAGGTGGCCCTCGCGGACGGCGTTGCTCAGGGCGCTGTCTTCGCTGACCGGAATGAAGGCGCCGCTCAACCCGCCCACGGACGAACTGGCGAACAGGCCGCCCTTCTTCACCGCGTCGTTCAGCAGCGCCACTGCGGCCGTCGAACCCGGGCTGCCGATCTTGCCGACGCCCATCGCCTGCAGTATCTCGCCCACGCTGTCGCCCACCCGCGGCGTGGGGGCCAGGGACAGGTCCACTATGCCGAACTCCACCTCCAGGCCGGCCGCCACCTCCCGGCCGATCAACTCCCCCACCCGGGTCACGCGGAAGGAGGTCTTCTTGATCTGCTCGGCGACCTCCCCCAGGTCCGCCCCGGACCGCTCCGCCAGTAGCCTCTCGACGGCCCGCTTGACCACGCCCGGCCCGCTGACCCCGATGTTGACCACGCAGTCGGGCTCGCCGTAGCCCATGTAGGCGCCGGCCATGAAGGGGTTGTCCTCGGGGATGTTGGCGAACACCATCAGCTTCGCCGCACCGAAGCCGTCACGCTCTGCCGTCCGCCCGGCCACGGCGAGGATCTGCTCGGCCACCAGGTTGATGGCGTCCACGTTGATGCCGGCGGCCGTCGTCGCCACGTTCACCGAGGAACACAGCCGCTCCGTTTCGCTGAGCGCCCGGGGTATGGCCCGGATCAGTGCCTCATCGGCGGGCGTCATGCCCTTCTGGACCAGGGCGGTGAATCCCCCCGCCAGGTCCACTCCGACCTCTCCGGCCACCTCATCGAGTGCCTGCGCGATGCGGCAGAACGCCTCCTCCGTGCCGCCGGCCGCCAGCGCGCTGACCGGACTGAGAGCGATCCGTTTGTTGACGACCGGAATGCCGTACTTCCTGCCCACCTCTTCACACACCCGGACCAGGTCCCCTGCCCGGCTGCGCACCTTCAGCCGTAACTTCCGGCACAGCCGGTCCACGTCCGGGTCAACGCAATCCAGCAGGTTGATGCCCAGCGTGACGGTCCGGACGTCCAGGTTCTCCTCCTGGAACATCCGGAGCGTGGCCATGATGTCTTCGGTTCGCAGCATGGGCCTCCTCGGAACCGGTATTCAGGCTTCCCGGCGGAAATCCACGTGGTTCGTCGCCAGGAAGACGTTCTCATGCTGCAGGCTCACCCTCATTTCGCCGGGCGACCACAACCCCTCGACGTCCATCTGCAGCCTCTCGATCGGCATGCCCGTCGGCACCTGGAGCTGGGCGATCAGCACGAAGCCCTCCCCCTCGCTGTAGGCGTAGAGGTCCTCCAGGTTGACGTTCCTGCTGGCCAGGAAGGTGGTGATGCGATGGATGATGCCCTTCCGGTCGGGTCCGGTGATCGTCAGGATGAACCGCTCGGCGTCTCTGACCACGGGCTTCGGCTGCATCACAGTGCGCTCTTTGACGGAGACCTCCAGCTCCCCGGGGGAGCCGCTCTCGCGCACGGCCCGGGCCAGCGCGTCCGGGTTGACTTCCTCGTCGAAGTGCACGGTCACGATGATGGTGAAGTAGCCCTGCATCACGGTCTGGCTTATGGCGTCTATGTTGCCGGCCAGCCGGGTGATGGCGGCCGTCATGTCGGCGACGATGCCGACGCGGTCCAGCGACATGACTGTGAGGACGAAGTCGCGCGCCATGGTCTGCGTCCCTTCTCAGTGGGTCGCACGGCGGTGTTCCGGCTTCGGCTCTCTTTGCATCAGCGCCATCCCCGCCTGCCGCGGATCTCTCCCCTCGAACAGCACCGCGTAGACGGCCCGAGCGATGGGCATCTCCACGCCGTGCCTGTCGGCCAGCGCACAGGCGGAGCGGGTCGTGCGCACTCCCTCGGCCACCTGGTCCATCTGGTCGGTGATCTGCTCCAGCGTCTCCCCCCGGGCCAGCCGCATGCCGACGCTCCGGTTCCGGCCGTAGGGGCTGACGCAGGTGGTGATCAGGTCGCCCAGCCCCGTCAGGCCGGCGAAGGTCTCGGCCCGGGCTCCCATGGCTACTCCCAGCCGCGTGATCTCCGCCAGCCCGCGCGTCAGCAGTGCACTCTTGGCGTTGTCGCCGAACCCCAGCCCGTCACAGACGCCGGCGGCGATGGCGATGACGTTCTTCAGGGCGGCGCCCAGCTCCACGCCGAGCACGTCCGTGTTGGTGTACACGCGGAAGGTCGGGCACATGAACGCTTCCTGCACGGCCACGGCGACGTCGGCCCGCCGGCTGGTGGCCACGACGGTGGCGGGCAGCATCCGCGCTACCTCCTCGGCGTGGCTCGGCCCGTAGAGCCCGGCCAGCCGGAAAGCGTCGCCGCAGACGTCTTCGATCACCTCGCTGCCCGTCAGCAGCGTGTCCTCCTCGATGCCCTTGGCGACGTTCACCACCAGGTGCCCGGCCCTCAGGTGGGGGGCCAGTCGCTCGCACACGGACCGGAGGTATATCGTGGGAGTGGCCGCCACGACCGTGTCGCTTCCCCGAACGCAGTCGGCCATCCGCGCGGTCAGGGCGATCGAGCGCGGTATCTCCAGCTCCGGCAGGTAGCGGGGGTTGAGCCTGGTCTGCTGCATCCGCGCCACGTAGTCGGGCTCGACCCCCCAGAGGCAGACGCGGTGCCCCTTGCGGTCCAACAGCAGGGCGAGGGCCGTTCCCCAACCGCCGCAGCCGATGATGGATACGGCACGGGAGGCGCCGGATCGCTCGTCGTCGGGATGACCGCTCATCTCCGCTCCTTCAGGCCGGTTGGGCGGGAGCCAGGTGCTGCACGGGCGCCCGCGGCCGGCATTATATGGCGCCCGTCGCGGGGAGACAAACGGACGGTGCCACGCCCGGGCGCGGGTCGGGGGGGGCCTCGGCGGGCGGTCGGCAGGGGGAACAAAACGCGCTTGTATTCCCACTAAAAGGGCAGTATAATCCCCGTCGGATCGGCCCGGAAGCTGCCGGGTCGGCCTCGCGACGGGGAAGAGGGTCCCCTCGTCGCTGAGGGCGATACGTGATGGAACAGTGCTCTGCGGGCTGTGCCCGCGGAGGGATCCGTTAACATCGGGAGGACGCAGGATGAAGAATGCGATCATTGCGCTGGTCGTGATCGTGATCATCGTGGTGATCATCGTGGTCGCCACGGGAGGCAAGGAAGAAGCGGTGCCCGGCGCCGCGCCCGCGGGCCGCGTGGAGCGGGCCAGGGAAGCCGCCGGGGCGGGCGCGGCCGAGGAGCAGACGGCCGAGCAGCTCCAGCAGCGCGAAGTGGAGCGCGAGGCCCGCAGGGAATCCGTCGAGCGGGATGTCGAAAGCGCCATGGAGCGAGAGATCCAGAGAACCACCGAGGAAGACATCGAAGTGGACATCCCCGAAGAGGCCCAGGAGGGGATGAAGGGCACCCTGGAGGACGTGCCCGAGGAAGCGCGGAAGTTCATCCCGGCAGAGATCAGGGAAATGATGAAGTGAACGTGTCGGCTCCCCGTTCATGCCGGCGCGGGGCTGGCGTCGTGCGGAGGGCGGTCGCGGGGCGAGCCGGGCTCTGCGGCGCCCCTTCGGCACGGCAAATGAGAGGCGTTTTTTTGCTTGACAAGCCAGCAGCAGCCTGTTACCATACCGCGCAGTTAGCGATCTCAGAGCGTGCAGATTCCCTGTGGACGAACCGTGAAAGGAGGTGGGGACCAGCCAGAAGCTCGATCAGAGCAGAGCCTGCCGAAGGGCAAACAGGAGGAAGAAAGAGTGTTTGTGGGAGGATGTGAAGATGAAGAAGGCTTTTACCCTGATTGAATTGTTGGTCGTAATAGCTATCATCGCTATTCTGGCCGCAATGTTGATGCCTGCCCTGCAGAAGGCCCGCATGGAAGCACGCGAGACCTCCTGCAAGGACAACCTGCACAACATAGGCCTTGCCTTCGCGATGGCCTGCAACGACGACGAGGACCGCTGGCCGGCCTGGACGGGCTACGCGGCCGTCGAAGCCGCCCACGACGGGTGGTACCCGGGCTACGGATGGAGCCGCGCTGCCGACGGCACGCTGAGCACGTATCCGATCGGCGGCGGGTTCGGCGCAAACATCCCGCCGGAGACCTGGGTCCGCAAAACGGGCGGCCCATGGTATCTGCTGCTCGACGGCGGGTACCTGGATGACATCGCCGTCTACGACGAGCCGGGCCTGGAGGCCACGAAGAGCCCCGTCTTCCAGTGGGGTTCCCCGTTCAAGCGCAACTGCGCGGACGCCCAGTGGGACCTTCAGGGCTACCACGATCCCGCCCGCGACGCCATGACGTGGGACTGCGACATTGTCTCGGGCGTCGAGTACACGTACGACATCGGGCGCATCGACAAGAACTCGCTGCCGGGTCGCGTGGTGGCCGCGTGCTTCCAGAAGGTCCAGCACCCCTGGGGTCCGAACTACGGCCAGGAGTCGCCCCCCCACAAGGGAGGCGCCAACGCTCTCTACGTGGACAATGCCGTCGGGTGGGCCCCGAAGGTCTATCCCGAGGCGGGCACGTGGACCGGTGACCCGTGGGCGTGGGGTAACCGTTACGGCTATGTCCCGAACCCGCGCCAGGACGAGGACGTCGACTACTCCGACGACCCCGCCAAGCGTGAGGCCCTGGGCGTGGACATAGACGACCTCTACGTCTGGGAGGAAGCCTGGGACTGGGGCGCCGGCGAGTGTTGCGCCCCCCAGGGTCCGACGACCTACACGGTGGGTGGAAGTGCTCCCGCCCCGGGCGGCTGCGGCCCCCAGCATTGGAACTGGCCCGCGTGGTACTCGGGTAACGCCCCTTGGCGTTACTACTGCCACTTCTACACGGGCTTCGGATGGGCCGGGCACCCCGCCTATTACGTGCAGCGTGGCATCTATGCCGAGGAGCACCGCTGGAACAAGCACGACAGCCGGTGCCTCGTGCTTGCCCCGTGGAACATCCGCGGCATGATGGGGTGGTGGTAAGTCTGTAGTTGCATCTGTGCGGGGTCGGCCGCCGGCCGACCCCGCTTTCTTTTTGGGCCCGGCAGGGCCGCCCGCGGGTGTCGGAAGGCGGCCCCTTTTTTCCTTGACAGCCCATGTACGCTGTGGTAGGATACCGGCGTTTTCAGTGGCCATGATGATGCGTAAGTCCACAGCTCCTGTGCACGAAAGGGGGTGAGGAGGAGTACCTTCGGGCGAACTCGTCCCCGTCTGCTGAGCGGGCGAGAGAGCATGACCCGGCAAGATGTCGGCACGCAGGAAGAGGTAGATACTTGTGGGAGGATGTGAAGATGAAGAAGGC
>JASFTU010000004.1:0-15308 GCA_050050635.1 Candidatus Brocadiaceae bacterium | reverse complement strand
AGGCGGAGAAGTCGCTCGGGCGCGCCCTGGAGCTGCAGCCGGGTCATCCGTTGGCCCAGGCAGCGCTGAGAGAGATGCGGCGTCGCGGACCGTGGGACCGCCTGAAGTGCTTCCTGCGCCGGTTGCTGGGGAGGTGAGCCGTGGAGATTCCCGACGACCTTGTGGACATCATGAAGCTTGCCCGGAAGTACGACGCCTCGGACATCCACATCGTGGCCGGCGTGCCTCCGGCGTTCCGCATAGACGGGGAGATCATCCTGGCGGATGCGCCTCCGCTGAGCCGCGAGGAGACGGCGGGGATGGTTCGGGAGCTCCTCGGCGAGGCGCAGCGCCGGGAGCTGGAGCGAGAGATGGAGTTGTGTTTCTCCATACCGGACAGCGAGTACGGGCGCTTCCGCGTGGCGGTTTACTGCCAGGAGCGCAACCCGGAGATGGCGATAAGGCGCTGTCGGCGCGAGATCCCCGCCCGCGAAGAACTCGGCCTCCCCCCGGTGGTCGAGGAGATGGCACGGAAAAAGCGCGGCCTTGTCCTGATCACCGGCCCGACCGGCATGGGCAAGACGACGACGCTCAACTTCATGATCGACCTGATCAACGGCGAGCGCCGCTGCAAGATCGTGACTATCGAGGACCCCATAGAATTCGTGCACCGAAGGAAGAAGGCCATCGTCGTCCAGCAGGAGGTGCACACCGACACCCGGTCCTTCTCCCGGGCGCTGGTGCACGTGCTGCGGCAGGACCCGGACGTGATCTGCGTGGGCGAGATGCGCGACCTGGAGACGATCTCCACCGCGCTGACGGCCGCCGAGACGGGGCACCTCGTGCTGGCCACCCTCCACACCCCGAACGCGGCGCAGACGGTGGAGAGGATCGTCGCCGTTTTCCCGGCTGAACAGCAGAACCAGATCACCGCTCAACTGGCCAACTGCATCGAGGGCGTCATCGCCCAGTTGCTGCTGCCGCGGCCGGGCAAGTCCGGCAGAGCCCTGGCGACCGAGATCCTGGTGGCCAACACGGCGGTGAGGCGGCTGATCCGCGAGGGGGACCTCTACAAGGTCCAGAACGTGATCCAGACGGGCAGGAAGTCCGGCATGCAGACGATGGACGATTCGCTGCGTGCCCTCTACGAGCGCGGTGAAGTGTCGTACGACACGGCCGTCTCCCACGCCCGCGACCCGGACGCCATCCTGGGCAAGAAGAAAGCCGGACAGGTGCTCGATTAGCCGCGCCGCAGGCCGCCGTCTCAGCCGGCGGGTGGGTCGCCCCAGTCGGGCACCTCCAGAGTTTCGCCGCCGGCGAGGGCGGACTTGTGCGCAAGCACGCCCGGCGCCATGTAGCGCACCGCCTCCCAGACGCTGACGGCCGGTATACGGTCCTGCGCTACCGCCTCGACGAACTCGTGCACCAGGTAAGCGTGCGAGCCGCCGTGCCCTCCGTAGACGCCCTCGCCCGTGGCGGCGCGGAAGGCCGAGTGGACCTCCTCCGGAAGGGGGTCGCGCATCTCCTCGACCGTCGGGTGCGTCCAGCCGTCCTTCGTCACCCAGTTGTCCTCCCGGAAGGAGCCCTGCGTGCCGAAGATGCGGAACATCTCCTCGCCGGTGTGGCCGATCTTCCGGCACTCGGCGATACGCATCGTCGCGCCGTTGCTCATGCGGAAGAGCGCCACTTCGTTCATCAGGTCGTGGGCGAAGAACTCGTCGCCGCTCCTGTCCTCCTGGCCCCAGGCGCAGACTTCCACGGCGTGCGCGCCCATCACGCTGACCGGCCCGCTCACCGAGTGGGTGGGGTAGTGCATGGGTCCGGAGACGACGCCGCGCTGCCAGTACTCCTCCCGCTCGGCGGCCCATTCCCGGCCCGAGCTGCTCCCCAGGCGGTGCCGGTAGACGTCCCGCAGGTTGCAGGACGGCTCGTCCACGTCGTGGAAGTACTGCCCCTCGGCATGGACGAAGTCGCCGAAGTCGCCCGCGGCCGCGCGCCGGCGGCAGTACATCGTCTGCGGGCGGTAGAAGGTGGTCTCTCCCAGCATGTAGTGCATGCCCGTGCTCTCGACCGCGCGCACCAGTCGGTCGCACCACTGGAGTATCTCGTCGCCGTCCGGCACGCGGATGACCGGGACCGCGCTGTAGACGTGCTTGCCCGACTCCATGGCCTGCAGCGCCTGGGGAGCGTGAAGCCACGGCTGCGTGATGATCGCCAGCGCGTCCAGGTCCGAGTCGCGGATTTCCTCGAAGGACCCGTAGGCGTCCGAGGGGGAGAACTTCTCCTGGAAGCGCTCGTCCTCGGCGAACTTCCGGACGCGCTCCGGCTCCCTGTCGCAAAGGGCTATCCTGTCCACCAGCGGGTGGGCGTTGAACAGCGGGGCGAAGGCCGACCCGAAACTCCCCAGTCCGACCAGTCCGAGACTGATTCCCATGCGCGTTCTCCTCGGGAAGCCGTGCGTCCATCCTGCGGCACGAAACTACGCGCCACGGGCGTGTCGGTCAAACGGAATCTCCCTGCCGCTCCCGGTTTGTGCGGTCGTGTTTGACACGACAGCGCGGGCGGGATAGCTTTGTCGCGTACGCCGCGCGCGGGCCGGAACGTGTTTTATCGCCGGCGCGGGCGGTGTCCCCCGCAACGCACGGAGAGGAGAGGCAATGGAGGTCGGACTGCTGACGGCACGATTCGGACGTGAGGTGGAACTGGCAGAGATTGCCGCCTGGGCAGGGGAGGCGGGATTCAGCGCCCTCGAAGTGACCACCGGACCGGGGGGCCACGTCCGGTCGGAGGAGGTGCTGGACGACGGCGGCGTGTCCGTGAAGGCGCTCCTGGAGGAGACGGGTCTGCGCATCTCCAGCCTGGCCTGCTACGCGGGCTTCAACCGCGGGGAGGGCCCCGAAGCCTACCAGCAGACCATGACTCGTGCCCTGGAGACGGCGCGGCTCCTTGGCGTCGACACCGTGTGTACACTGGTCGGTTTCCCGGCCGAGGGCAAGACGAAGGAGCAGACCATCCGGGAGGTGGCCCCGGACGTGATCGGCCCGCTCGCCGAGGAGGCCCGGCAGGGGGGCATCCGGATCGCATTCGAGAACTGGTTCGCCACCAACCTGCAGAACCTGGAGCACTTTCGCGCCGTCACGGAGGCCTTCCCACATCCCAACGTCGGGTTCAACTTCGACCCCTCGCACCTGCACTGGCAGGGCATTGACGTCGTCGGAGCGGTGGCCGAGTTCGCCGACCGCATCTTCCACACACACGCGAAGGACGTCTCCATAGACAGGGCGAAACTTTCTCGCCTCGGCGTCCTGGCGGGCGGCTGGTGGGAGTACTCCATTCCCGGCTACGGCGAGGTGCCGTGGGGACCGTACATCCGCGCGCTGCGCCGTTGCGGGTACGACGGCGTGCTGTCCATTGAACACGAGGACGCGGCCTTCGGCGCGAAGGAAGGCTTCCGGAAAGGGCTGCGCTACCTCTCCTCGCTCATCTGATTCAACGGCCGGAGGCTCTGCGAATGGGCCAGACGTTGCGTATGGGTTACGTGGGCTGCGGCTTCATGGCACAGAAGGTCCACATCCCCAACATCCGGGCGGTCGAGGACTGCGAGCTGGCGGCGCTGGCCGAGGTGCGGCCCGAATTGCTGAGCCGGTGCGGGGAGTTCTTCGGCGTGGAGAAGCTCTATCCCTCGCACGCCGAGCTGGCCGAGGATCCCGACATCGACGCCGTGGCCGTCTCCGGGCACTATTCCCGGCAGGGCGAGATTGCCATCGACCTGCTCCGCGCGGGGAAGGACGTATTCATGGAGAAGCCCATGGCCACCAGCCTGGCGCAGGGCGAGCGGATCGTCGCGGCCGAACGGGAGAGCGCCGGGCGCCTGATGATCGCCTACATGAAGCGCTACGACGCGGGCAACGTGGCGGTCAAGCGGCTGCTCGATGAGTTCCAGGCCTCCGGCGAGTTGGGCGCGATACAGTACGCCCGGAACCACGGATTCTGTGGAGACTGGATCGCCGGGCTCGACACGCCCATGGTCGGCACCGACGAGCCCAAGCCCGAGGCCGAGACGACGTGGCCGGAGTGGCTGCCCGAGAGTTTCCGCCGCGGCTATATCGGCTACCTTCAACAGTACACCCACAACGTGAACCTTCTGCGGTGGTTCCTCGATGCCGGGCCCGACGCCGAGGTGCGGGCCGTGGACCTGGACGAGGACGGCATGACGGGCGTCGTCGTAATGGAGATGGCGGGCCGACGGGCGCTCATCGAGTCGGGCTCGATCCCGTACCCCGGGTGGGAGGAGCACACGCAGATCTACTTCGACAGAGGATGGGTCAAGACCTGCGCGCCGCCGCTTCTGCTCAAGAACGTCTGCGCCACCGTGGAGGTGTACCGCGGCGACCAGCCGGAGAAACCGCGCACTGAGCTGTTTCCCCCCGACGGGCGGAGCTGGTCCTACCGGGAGGAGATGAAGCACTTCGTGCAGTGCGTGCTGCGCGGGAAGCCCTTCCGGTCGCCGGCCGCCGACGCACTGGAAGACGTGCGCCTGCTGGAGGAAATCTATCGCCGCCACGTGGGGCAGAGGGCGTAACCCGCCCGGCCCGAAGGCCCATCCCGCTGCGCTTCTTACAGGAGAACTCTCGTGAGCGTTTACGACGAACAGAGCTCCCTGTTGCCGGACGACCGCCGGATCTTCCACCGACCGGAGTTCGATTACGAAGGTGCCTCGGAGGCCCTGGAGGGGCGGTTCGAGGACGACGTGATGACGGCCACGCTCAAGCTGGGCTCCCGGAGGCGGATGAAGCTGTCGCTGGAGGTAGTGGCGGAGGGCGTCTTCCGGCTGCGGGCCTGGCGGGGCAAGGCCCGCTTCCGGGAAACCAGCCCCATGCTCGTCGCGCCGGAGCTGCCGCCGAGGAAGGCGGGCTTCCGCGAGAGGAAGGACGGCTTCGTCCTCACGGCGGGGCGGCACGGCGTGCTCGTGGCGAAGGAGCCGTTCGGCGTGCAGTTGCTCGACGAGAAGGGCGTGACGCTCTGGCGGCTGGAGAACCAGGACATGGTCGTTTCCCCCCTCGGATACCGCATCTCGGAGCGAGAGGAGAGCCCCTTCCTGAGCTGGCGTATCGAGAACGGGGAGCACCTCTTCGGCATGGGGGAGAAGTGGAACAAGGTGGAGAAGACCGGCACGCGGGCCACGATCTGGACGGCCGACACCTGCGGCACGAACACCACCGACCTCAGCTACAAGGCCGTCCCCGTCCTGTTCTCCACGCGGGGCTGGGGGATGATGCTACACTCATCCTATCGGAACTACTGGGAGATCGGTTCAGTCTCCTACACGGCGGGTTCGTTCCTGACCGAGGAGGAGTGCATCGACCTGTTCCTGTTCGCCGCGCCGACGCTGAAGGCGCTCCTGGAGAGCTACACCGCACTGACCGGTCGGCCGACGGTTCCCCCGAAGTGGGCGCTCGGGGTGTGGCTGAGCCGCTGCCAGTACGAATCCCGCCGGGAGGCGGAGTCCGCCGCGCGCGGCATGCGCGAGAGGCGAATCCCCTGCGACGTCGTCCACCTGGACCCGAAATGGATGAAGACCCACTACTATCCGATCATCGGCGTGGACGCGTGCGACTTCGACTGGAACGAAGAGGACTTCCCCCGGCCCGAGGAGATGTTTGACAGCTTCGCCGAAGACCACCTGAACGTCTGCCTGTGGATCAACCCTTACCTGCCGGAGGGAACGGAACTCTACGCGGAGGCGGAGCAAAAGGGCTACCTGGTCAAGACCCCCTCGGGGGAGCCCGCCAGGAACGAGTACGACCAGCCGGTCGGCATCACGGACTTCACCAACCCCGAGGCGAAGGAGTGGTGGAAGGACCACCTGAAGAGCCTGCTGCGCAGGGGCGCCTCCGTGTTCAAGCCCGACTACGGCGAGCGGGTCCCGATCGACTGCGTCTTCCATAACGGCAAGACCGGCGCCGAGATGCACAATCTCTACCTGTTCCTCTACAACCAGGCCGTCTTCGAGGCGACCGTGGAGGAAAGCGGTGAGCCGATCATCTGGGGCCGCTCGGGTTACATCGGCAGTCAGCGTTACGCGGGGACGTGGGCGGGCGACACGCAGGTGAGCTGGCGCGCAATGAAGTGCTGCCTGCGCGGCGGTCTCTCGGCCGGGCTTACCGGCTTCTCCTTCTGGAGCCACGACATCGGCGGCTTCACCGGCCCCAAACCCTCGCCGGAACTCTACATCCGCTGGGCGCAGTGGGGGCTGCTCTCGCCGCTGTCACGCTTCCACGGGACCACGCCCCGTGAGCCCTGGGAGTACGGCGAGAGCGCCGTGCGCGTGGTGCGCCGCTACGCCCGCCTGCGTTACGCGCTGATCCCCTACCTGCTGGCGATCGGCGAGGAGAGCGCCCGGACGGGGGTGCCGATGATGCGGCACATGGCGCTGGAGTTCCCCGAGGAGCCGAACGCCCACACCCTCGACGACCAGTACATGCTCGGGCCCTCCCTGCTGGTGGCGCCCGCCCTTCGGGAAGGCGTGCGCTCCCGCCCCGTCTATCTCCCCGAGGGAACGTGGACGGACTTCTACCGGCCGGAGCAGACGTGGAACGGGCCCCGGTTCGTCCGGGTGCGCGCTCCGCTGACGCGGATGCCGGTTCTGGTCAGGGAAGGCGCAGTGATACCGAAGCTCACCGGCGACCCGCAACACCTGAAGGCAGGTCCGGCCGAGAGGCTGGCCGTCGACGTGTACCCCGGCGGCGCGCAGGGCATCACCTACAGGGACGGAGGGATGCGGGTCCGGATGCGCGCCGACATCTCGGGGGACCGGCCCACCTTCTGGATGAAGCCATCGCCTTTGGACGTGACGGTGCGGTTCCTCCGCCTGCACGCCTGGGACGTGGCGTGCACGGGGGCGACGGCCGAGTGGCGGGTCACCGAAGAGGGCACCGAGGTCTCCGTCAATGCCGCCGAAGGCGTGGAGCTGACGCTCGATCTCTAACGGGGGCCTACCTCGCCCGGTGGCGTCCCCACACTGCCGGAAAGGATCTGGGTATGACGACTGCCTCACCGAAGGACATGTGGCAACTTGCCCGCGAGAACGCTGACGTCCTGCGTCTGTCCACCCTGTTCACCGCCCGGCAGGTTCCGAGGTACCTGTCCGATGATGAAAGCATTGATCGGGCGGGAACCTGGTGTCGCGAACACGGGATCACGCACCTGTACCTGGAGTGTTTCCGCGCGGAGTTCTTCCCGCCCGAGGAGGTGCTGCCGCGTGCGCGGGATCGGTTCACGGAGGCAGGCTTCCTGGTGTCCGGCTGTATGACGCCGGCCTCCTTCGGCAGGCACAGCAACGGCTGGCGACCGTTCTCATGCTACACGTCCGAGGAAACGCGTCGGAAGCTCCGGCAGATGTCCGAGTACGCGGCGGGCCTGTTCGACGAAGTGATGATCGACGACTTCCTCGCCTCCGACTGCACGTGTCCGGACTGCCGGCGGGCCCGCGGGGACCGGACCTGGTCGGACTTCAAGCGTGAGCTGATGCTCGAGATGAGCCGGGAGAACATCATCGAGGCCGGCCGCCGGGTGAACCCCGACGTGCAGTTCATCATCAAGTATCCCGCCTGGCCCGAACTCTACCAGGAGCGGGGCTACGACGTGGCCGCTCAGACGGAGCTTTTCCCCCGCATCTGGGTCGGCACCGAGACGCGCGGCGTCGACCCGGGCGAGGGCGCCGAGGACGCGCGGCGACGGCTGCGCCACGAGCCGCAGTACGAGGGGTACTGGCTGATGCGCTGGCTCGGGGGCATCGGGGCTGAGAAATGCGGCGGAGGATGGTACGACACCATCGAGACCTCGCCCGCCTTCTACGTCGAACAGGGCCGCCAAACCATCCTGGGCGGCGCCAGGGAGGCCTTCCTGTTCAACTACGGCGCGATATACGAGGGCACCCGCTATGACCGGAAGCGCGGACCGGCGGACATGGCCGCACTGAGGGAGGAGCTGCCGGAGCAGTTCGCCCTGGCGCGGCTGGTCCACGGCAAGCGTCCCCGGGGCCTGCTCGGCTGGAAGCCGCCCAACAGCCCGCCGGGACCGGATCGCAACCTGCATCCGCTCCTGGGCGCCGCCGGACTGCCCGTCACGGCCGCGCACGAGTTCGACCCCGAAGCTCCCGGATTCGTGTTCGGATACCACGTGCTGCACGATCCGCACTGGTGGGAGGCCGTCGAGCAGGCGATGGACGGCGGCCGGCCCATCGTGGTTACGCCGGCGTTCCTGAGGACGGCCCGGCCGCTGGCCGAAGGCAACCGGCTCGACTGGGACGGGCTCCGCGGACGGGCCGTCGTCGTGCCCGATCTGGTCGATCCCGACCACTGGCCCGAGGTCGAGCAGATGCCGCAGGAGGAACTGGACGCCATGCGGGACCGTGCCTGCGAAGCCCTCGGACTGACCTTCCATGCGCCCCACAAGGTGTCGCTCTACCTGTTCGACGACGACCTGGCCGTGGTGGAGAACTTCCGCAACGAGCCCGCCGACTGCGCCCTGCCAATGGACGGATGGGGCGAGCTGGAACCCGTGCTCCGGATTCCCGCGCGGAAAGGGGAGGGCACCGAAGAGGTGCGCTCCGGCGCCTTCCAGGTGCCGCCCAGGACGCTGCTCGCCTTCGCCAGGCGTTAGGGCCGAGGCCATGCTCCCGGGGGAGACGGGCACGGAAGAGACCGGCCCCATGGAGCTCGTGCTCTACGAGAAGGAACTCGGGTAGCGGGACGGCGCGTTCAGACCTCGATGACCGGGCAGCCGGCCTTCCTGACCAGTTCGTCGACGGGTGAGCCGAAGAACCTTCGCACCCATCCGGGCCTGCTGGAGCGCGTGGTTACGACCAGGTCCGGTCGCTCTCTGGCGATCATCTCCAGGCACACCCTGGCGAACCGACCGATCTCCACGCGGGTCCTGACGGTGATGCCCTTACGCTCGGCCCGTTCGGCCAGTTCTCCGAGCCGTCTCTCACCTGCCTCCCTGTGTTTCTGCAGTAGCTCCCTCTCGCAGGTCTCTTCCAGCTCGGGGTAGAGCCCGACGTCCGTGCCGACGAAATAGCGCGCAAGGTTCACGTCGGCCACGTACGCGATGACGAGGGTGCCCGCCTGTCCGGCTTTCTCGATGGCAATGCCTGCCGCCTCTTCGGACCGACGGAACGTAGAGAGGGCCAGCATCACCGTCGTCAGGGGGCGGTCGCCGTGTGCGTCCTCGTATTCCGGGGGCGAGTGCCCGGAAACAGGTTCGGAACTCATGGCACCCTCCGCACCAAGACGGTGGGTTCGGAGCCTTCAGGGGCCGTGCCGAGTGCGGCAATTGTACTCCCCGGGGGGCGAGGCCCGCAAACGCAAGAGGGGCAGACGCACACGCGTCCCGGCGATCCCGGGGAGTGCGCGCGACCCGCGACGGGCCGCCAACAGCACAGCCGGGCGACCACGGGGGAGGGCCCCTGCAGGCGACGGGGAGGCGACCAATCCGTTGCAGGGGCAGGCCCCGTGCCTGCCCGCGGGATTTTCTTGTCCGTGGTCTTGACAAGATGCCTGTTTATGCGTATAGTAAACGTATAGTCACGCGAAGACCGCTCAGCACACGGTGCTGGCCGGTATGCCGCCCGTTACCTCGTGGATCACGGGCGGAGGAGTTGCGAAGGGGGAAACATCATGGGTGTACCGATGGTGATCCACGTGGACGTTGATGCGTTCTTCGCCTCGGTGGAACAGGTGCTTGATCCGGAGTTGCAGGGCAAGCCGGTGGTCGTCGGCGGGGGCGTCGAGGGAAGGGGGGTAGTCGCGTCGGCTTCTTACGAGGCGAGGCGTTTCGGCCTGCAGGCGGGCATGCCCATCTACAGGGCCCGGGAGCTGTGTCCGCACGGCGTTTACCTGCCGGGACACCATGAGGAGTACAACCGGTTCTCCGAGGAGGTGTTCGGCGTGCTGTCGGAGGTCAGCCCGTCGGTGGAACAGACCTCGATGGACGAGGCGTACGTCCACCTGGACGGTTGCGAGAGGATGTACGGCATCTGGTCGGCGCGTCCGCTGGCGCGTCTGCCGTTCCTGGAGACGGTGAAGGGCGTCTATCAGCGCTCCGGACGGTGTGCCGTGCCGCCCCAGCAGCGCGTCCTTCTGCCGGAGCAGTACCGCTGGGTGGGCGCGGTGGGGCTGTGGTTGAAGGGGGCCGTCCGCGCGAACACGGGTCTGAGGATATCCGTGGGTGTGGGGACGAACCGCCTGGTCGCAAAGGTCGCATCCGAGTTCGGGAAGCCGGACGGCATGGTCCTCGTCTCGGAGGGGCGTGAAGCGGACTTCGTGTCCATGCTGGAGCTGGGGGACATTCCGGGCATCGGTCGGGCGACGCTGGCAAAGCTGCACAAGTGGAACGTGCGCACCGTGGAGACGGCGCGCCGGCTGCCGGTGGAACTGCTGGAGGATGCCTTCGGCCCGGAGCACGGCAGGGCGATATACGCCCTGGTGCGGGGCCGGGGCGGAATGGAACCACAGAAACCCGATCGACCGAAGAGCATAAGCCGGGAGACCACCTTCTGGACGGCCTCCAGCGATTACGAGTTCGTGGAGTCCATGCTCTTCTACCTGACCGAACGGCTGGGACGGGCCCTGCGGCGCGAGGGCATGGAGGGGCGGACCGTCCGGGTGAAGGTGCGCTACCACGACTCCAACACGGTGCAGTGCTCGCGTTCCCTGCGCCGACACACCGATCGGGACGAGGAAATCTTCGAGTCGGCCCGCCGCCTCCTCCAGGTGCGCTGGTGCCGCAGCCGGCGCGTGCGGCTGGTGGGCGTGGGGTTGACTGACCTGCGGCCCGCGCGCGCCTTCCAGTACCGGCTCTTCGACGATGCGGCCCAACGCAGCCGGCGCCTGGACCGCTGCCTGGACGGGTTGCGCGAGCGATTCGGCTTCGACGTCGTACAGCGCGGGCTGTCCATCAACCTGGCCAGCGAACCGGAACAGCCCGTCGACGTGTCCGCATCGGCGGGATCGTGAGGTTCCCTTCTTTGATCCCGGTGGGCGGGCGCGGTACAATCCGCCACTCCTGCGGCGAGACGTCCACGATAGTCAGGTGTGCAGATGCCCCTTGAGCCCGAAGGCCCCGGTCGCCGGCCGTTCCCCGGTCTCCGGAGGCTTCTGTTGGGATGCCTCCTGTGTGGCCTGATCGGGCTGGCCGGTCCGTACTGGTGCCTGTACCTGATGTCCTCCTCCCTCTTTGCGGATTACCACACGGGCGGGGCCACCTTCTCTCTGCTGGCATTGCTGCTGCTCTTCAACGTGCTGCTGGCCCTGCTGTGGAAGGGCTTCCGCCTGCACGGCCGGGAGCTCCGCTTCATCACCGCCATGACCCTTACCAGCGGCAGCATCGTGACCTCCGGCCTGGTGGCATATCTCATCCCCGGAATGACCGCGCCCTACTACCACGCCTCCGAAGCCAACCAGATACACGTGCGCCTGTGGCCTCACCTGCCGAAGTGGCTGTTCGCTCTCGATCCGGGAGGAGGGAGGGTCGCCATCCGGAAGTTCTGGAACGGCCTGCCGGGCGGGGAGCCCATCCCGTGGGGCCCGTGGATTGTGCCGCTCGTCTGCTGGGGAGTGTTCATCCTGGCCCTGTTCGGGTGCATGATCGCGTTGATGTCCATTATGCGGAAGCAGTGGGTTGACTACGAGCACCTCAGCTATCCCATTGCCCAGGTGCCGGCCGAGCTGTGCCGGGCGGTCGAGGCGCCGCGCGCCCGTTCCTCAATCCTGCGAAGCCGGGCCTTCTGGATAGGCGGCGGGCTGGCCTTCCTTCTGGGTAGTTCGGCCGGTCTCCGACATTACTTCGGGTTCTTCCCGGCGCTGAACCTGAAACACTCGGTCGAGGGTCTCGGGCCTATGGCCCTGCCGATCCAGGTCGGGCCGGTGGTTCTCGGCCTTACCTTCTTGATACCGAACCGGGTGGCGTTCAGCGTCTGGTTCCTTGCGCTGCTTTCGTGGGTGCTCCGGTCCTTCATCCGGGCCTATAACTTCGGGCTGGACGAGTGGATGCTCTACGGCGTGGTGGGTCACCCGGAGCTCCAGCACGTGGCCATGGGCGCAATGACGGCCTTCGCCGTGGGCAGCGTGTGGCTCGCGCGGCGGCACCTGCTGCGGGTGGTGCGTTGCGCGACCGGCCGGGACCCGGGCTACGACGCCGGCGAGCCGACCTCCTACAGAACGGCCCTCCTCGTGTTCGGAGTCGGCCTGGTCGTGGCATTGGTCTGGCTGAACCGTGTCGGTATGAGCCTGGTGGCGACGGCCGGGTTGCTGTTGCTCACGCTGGTCGTTTACTACGCGATGGCCAGGATCATCGCCCAGTGTGGACTGCCGGCCATCAACTCCCCGGTGGTTCCCAGCCCTTACATGGCCAGCCTGTTTGGGAGCAGGCTGCTGGGCCGGGAGACGATCATCGGACTGGGGGCGCACCTGACCTGGCACGCGGACCTGCGCAACTCGCCCCTCTCGGGCGCGGGGCACGGGATGTACCTGACCGGCAGGAGGTCGGCCGGGCTTTTCTGGTCCATGATGGGCGGGCTCCTGATCACTTACGTTGTGGCCTCGTTGTTCACCATCTACCTGGGCTATCGCCACGGGGCGAGCGCGATGCAGCCATGGTACATCTACAACTCCTCTCACCTGACCTGGTTCTGGACGTCCGCCCTCTCCCAGGCGGACGCGGACCCCAGCTACGCGGGAATGGTCTGGACCGGTGTGGGGTGTGTGATCATGGCCGCTCTGATGGTGGCGCAGAGGGCTTTGTTCTGGTGGCCCCTGCATCCGGTCGGTTTTCTCACCAGCGGCGCCTTCCTGGTGACCCATTTCTGGTTCTCGATCTTCCTGGCGTGGCTGATCAAGGTGCTGGTCGTTTACCTGGGGGGGCAGGCCGCCTACCGGACGGGCCGTCGCTTCTTCATAGGGCTGGTTCTGGGGAACTTCGCGGTGGGCGGTGTGTGGGCCATCGTCGATACGTTCACCGGATCGACCGGCAACGCCGTTTTCCAGCTCTGAGGCGGCCGCACGCGGGAGGCGGTGCTCGGCGGTGTCCTCAGCGCCCTGGTCGTGGTGCACGCCCAGCGCGGGGACCTCTGCCGGGGATCATTCCGCATCTGTCCCGGCTGCGTTGCTGGCGCCCCGTTCTTTGCCGTCCTCTGTGACCTCTGCCCCCTCCGAGTTCGCTGTACCTTCGCGTTCGGGCGCGTGGGCGCCATGTTCTGAAGGAGGACGGTTGGCTTTGACGGGTCAACTGCTGTATGGTCTAATGCCGTCTCTTCCGACCCTTGGCGGTGATCTCGACTCTGGCAGACAGCGCCTATGACCAGTGGAGAAAACGCCGAGCTGCAGCACCGGGACGCCGGTTTCCTCAGCCCCAGGGCCGTTATCATCGGGTCGGTGCTGTGCGTCGTCTGCGGCGTTGCGGGCTCCTACTGGACGGTCTATCTGCAGTCGTCCCGCATGTTCGCCGACTACCATACGGCCGGGGCGTCGTTCTTTCTGTTCTGGCTTCTGGTGATCTTCACACTCGGGCTGGGGAGGCTGTGGGCGCCGCTGAGGCTGCGGACGGACGAGCTGATGGCCGTCGGTGCGATGATGCTGGTGGGGGGCTCGATCGTCTCCTCGGGACTGGTCGCCTACCTGATACCTTCGCTGAGCGCGCCCTATTACTTCGCCACGCCGGCCAACCAGTGGCACACGCTGCTGTGGGAGCACCTGCCGGCGGGGCTCTCGCCGCTCGACCCGAACGGTGCCACCGTAGCGATCACGAAGTTCTGGGAGGGCCTGCCCACCGGTGAGCCCATCCCGTGGTCGCCCTGGGTGGGCCCCCTGCTCCGATGGGGCGTGTTCCTGATGGCCTTCTTCGCCTGCATGATCGCCATCATGGTGATCATGCGGAAGCAGTGGGTGGACTACGAGCACCTCAGCTTCCCCATTGCGCAGGTGCCGGCCGAGCTGTGCGCGGTGGCGGAGCGCGGGCGAGGAAACCACATCTTCCACAGCACGGCCTTCTGGCTCGGGCTCGGCTTTACCCTGTTCGTGACTGTCATCAGCGGGCTTGCCTACTACTTGACGGGCAAGCAGGTTTTCTTCCGGCTGCGGGAGACCGTCCAGTTCGTGGAGGGCGGCTCGTGGAACCTCAGTGTCTACATCGACCTCGTGGTGGTCGGGCTGGTCTTCCTGATCCCGAACCGGGTGGCGTTCACCGTATGGTTCATGGCCTTCTGCGCCTGGTTCCTGAACTGCTTCCTCACGTCCTACAACCTGACGCTCCCCGACGCCGGCATGTACGGAGGGGAGCTGCGCCACGCAGCGGGCGGGGCGACCGTCGTGTTCGTGCTCAGCAGCCTCTGGCTCTCCAGGCTTCACCTGAAACGGGTCTTTCGCTGTGCCTTCGGCCTCGGCGACAGGGACTACGATGCGGGCGAGCCGACCTCCTACCGGATGGCATTGCTGATGGTGGTGGGCGGTGCCGTGTTCGGCATCGTGTGGCTGCGCCTGGCCGGTCTGCACTGGCTCTACAGCGCGGCTCTGGTTTTGCTGACGCTGGCTGTCTACTACGCGATGGCCCGGGTTGTGGCGCAGTGCGGCCTGCCAGCCTTGAGCCCCCCCATGTACGCCAATGAGGTGCTGGCGAGCACGGTGGGTACGCAGAATCTCGGGGCCGACCAGGTCTCGGTGATGGCCATGCACTACGGCTGGCACTTCGACATCCGCAACTCCCCGATGTCCGGTGCGGCGCACGGGATGTACCTGACCAGGCGCCGACGCCGGGGCCTGGTGTGGGCCATGCTGCTCGCCCTGGTGCTGGCGTACGCGGCGGCAACGCTGACCACCGTCTGGGTCTGCTACCGCCACGGCGGCGTGAACATGGACCCGTACTTCTTCAACACTTACCCCAAGTACATCCCCTGGAACTGGGCCGGGCAGGCGGCGCAGAACCTGAAGGGCCCCAGCTTCGCCCGGATGTTCTGGCAGGGCGGTGGGGCCCTTCTGATGGGGCTTTTGATCGTGGCCCAGCGCAGCTTCTTCTGGTGGCCCATCCACCCGGTCGGCATGCTGGTCGTCTCCAGCCACATGGTCCGGTTCTTCTGGTTCTCCGTCTTCCTGGCCTGGCTGGTCAAGGCGTTCATCGTCAAGTTCGGCGGGTACGGGGCGTTCCGGGTCGCCCGGCGCTTCATGATCGGAATGGTCATGGGCTTCTTCCTCGGCGGCGGCTCGTGGGCCATCATCGATACTCTCTTCGAGAAGGTCGGCAACGCGGTCTTCTACATCTGAGGGATGCACCCGCCC
>JASFTU010000003.1:0-16149 GCA_050050635.1 Candidatus Brocadiaceae bacterium | reverse complement strand
CAATCTGCCCTCGCTGATCCGGAGCGGCTACCGGGGGCCAATATACGCCACGCCGCCGACGAAGGACCTCTGCGAGATAATGCTGGCGGATTCGGCCTACCTGCAGGTGCAGGACGTGAAGTACGTGAACAAAAGACGCGTGCGTCAGGGCAAGAACCCCTTCGAGCCGCTCTACACGCCCGACGACGTGCCGCCGACCATGGAGGCATTCCGCAACCTGCCCTACGACATCCCGCTGGGGGTGTCGCCGGGGGTGACGCTCACGTTCCGGGAGGCGGGGCACATCCTGGGTTCGGCGCTGGTGCGACTGGACATCGCCGAGAACGGGACCACCCGTCGGTTGCTGTTCACCGGAGACCTGGGGCGCAAGAACATGCCGATCCTGAGGGATCCGCACGTTGTGAGCGACGTTGACGTTCTGATGACCGAGAGCACGTACGGCAACCGGCTGCACCCCGGCGGCGAGGACGTGAAGGAGATGCTGCGGGAGCTGTGCGAGGAGGTATCCGAACGGAGGGCACGGCTGGTGATACCGGCCTTCAGCGTGGGACGGACCCAGCAGATCGTCTGGTTCCTCAACCAGCTCTGCCATGAGGGCGCCGTGGAGGAGATGCCGGTCTTCGTGGACAGCCCGCTCTCCACTCGGGCGACGATCGTTTACCGGCAGCATCCGGAATGCTACGACGAGGAGACGGCGGCCGTGCTGGGGCGAGGGGGAGACCCCTTCAGCTTCCCCGACCTGACCTACACCTCCAGCGTGGAGGAGTCGAAGGAGCTGAATCACATGCGCGGTCCGGTGATCATCATCTCCGCTTCGGGCATGTGCGAGGGCGGCAGGATCCTTCACCACCTTGCTCACACCGTGGAAGACCCGCGGAACATCGTCCTCATCGTGGGCTACCAGGCGCAGCACACGCTGGGTCGTCGGCTGGTGGAGCACGAGAGCCCGGTGAAGATATTCGGCGAGCGCTACGACCTGCGTGCGGAGGTGCGCACCATAAACGCCCTCAGTGCGCACGCCGACCACGACGGACTGATGTCCTACTTCACGCAGATGGGACCGGAGGTAGACCGGGCCTTCGTCGTGCACGGCGAGGGAGAGGCGGCCGAGCAACTGGCGGACGATCTGGCGGAGCTCGGCGCCCGGGAGGTCACCCGGCCGGAGGAAGGCCAACCCTATGAGTTCTGACATGTCCCTGGTCGGCCTGGTTGTGCATCGGTGCCCGGCCCCGGACCGCCTCAAGCTCTGCCCGCTCGTCTGGAGCGGGCCGCGTTGCCGGGCTCCGGGGTTCGGCGGGGGCGAACGTGTGGTTGGGCGGGGTGCGTGGCGATGAAACCGCGAGTCCGGTGGCGATACCTGGCGACATCACCGAAGCTGGCATGGGACGTGATGGTGCGCGGGCGCTACGCGTTCGACTTCGACCTGATGCCTTTCGTCTGCAGGGACATGCCGCTCCGGAAGCGCCTCAACCTTCTGCGGGCGGGCCTCAACCTGCTCTACAGGCGCGGTTCGCCCTGGTCGTGGCCCGTCCACATGCAGCTCGAGCTGACCAGCTTCTGCGACCTGACCTGTCCGGTCTGCCCGACCGGGACCGGGGAGCTGAGGCGCCGCCCCGAGGCCATGGATCCCGAGCTGGTGGAGGCGCTGATGGAGGAGGTGGGGCCGTATCTTCTGACGGCGTCCCTGTGGGGCTGGGGGGAGCCGCTTCTGCACCCACGCCTGGGGGACATCCTGGCCACCGTGCGCGGGAAGAACGTGCTGCCCATTCTCAGCACGAACGGCCAGCGTCTGGCCGAAGAGGACGTGCTGGACGCACTGATACGGGAGCCGCCGGCGAACCTGATCGTCGCCCTGGACGGGCTGTCGGACGAGACGCTGTCGGCGTATCGACCCGGCGCGCGCCTGGAGCCGGCCCTCACGGGGGTCCGGCGGCTGGCCGAGATGAAGAAGGAGCGTAGCCAGCAGTGGCCCGTCCTGCACATGAGGTTCATAGCGCTCAAGCAGAACGAGCATGAGGTGCCGCGCGTGGAGGAGTTCGCCGCCCGGCACGGGTTCGAGATGGTGAGCATCCGGGGCCTTTCCGTCATAGATGCCGATGAGGGTCCCCACAGGGCGATGGTCCCCGGAAGCGACGAGTTGAGGTCGTACCGCTACGAGGAGGGCGGGAGGGTGGGAAGGGACGGCTTCATCTGCCAGTTCGCCTCCCTGTTCCCGGCCGTCTTCGCCGACGGGACGGTGGTGGCGTGCGACCAGGACTACAACGCCAGCCACGCCTACGGCCGGCTCGGGAAGGATGGCTCCTTTGCCGACATCTGGTTCGGCCGGCGCGCGGCGGAGGTGCGCGGCACCGTGCGCGACTCACCCGAACGGTTCAGTTTCTGCGCGAACTGCCCTTATGCGGGCCTTCCCCGAAACACCTGCAGCATCCGCCTGACGAAGCTGTAGCCGCGACGGCTCGGCGAGGCTGGTGGGTCGGAGCGCGGTCGGCCGGCGTCAGTCCGCGATGTGGGAGCCTGGAATGCGGGTCCTCTTCGACCTGAAGCACCCCGTGGACGTCCACTTCTTCAAGGACGCGATCCGCATACTGCAGAGCCGGGGCCACCGGGTGCTGATCACGTCCAGGGCGAAGGACGAGACCGAGGCCCTGCTCCGACGGCTCGGCATGGAGCACGTCTGCCTGAGCCAGATGGCCGAGGGCGTGGTGGGGATGGGGGTGGAGCTGGTCTGGCGTACCGTCCGGCTGATCCGGCGCATGCGCAGGTTCCGCCCCGACGTCTTGGTCGCCAAGACGGGCATCAGCATCGCCTGGGCCGGACGCCTGCTCAACGTGCCCAGTATCGTGTTCGAGGACACGGAGTTCGCCTGGCTTCAGGTGGCCCTCTGCGCGCCGTTCGCCACGGTGATGTGCACGGGGATGGGGTACGGCCGACGGTTCCCGGGCAAGGAACTCCGCTACCGCGCTCCCCTGCACCTCGCTTATACCCATCCCGGGCGGTTCACCCCCGATCCGGACGTGCTTCGCGCGCACGGGGTGGCTCCGGAGGAGCCCTATGTCGTGCTCCGGGTGAAGGCCTGGCGGGCCGTGCACGACCTGGGCGTCAGCGGGCCGTCGGAGCAGCAGCTCTCGCGCCTGGTAGACAAAGTGGCGCGCCATGCCCGCCCCGTGATCAGCAGTGAGCGCGGGCTGCCGGCCGGGCTGGAGAAGTACCGGAACCCCGTGCCCGTCGAGAACGCCCTTGACCTGCTGCACTTCGCCCGGCTCTACGTCGGAGAGGGCAGCTGCATGGCCGCCGAAGCCGTCTGCCTGGGGACCCCCGCCGTGTTCCTCAGCCCCGCCTCGCGGCGCGGCTATCTGGACGCGCTGGAGGAGCGCTACGGCGTTGTGGTCACCGTGCGCACCGTGGCCGAAGCCATTGAGCTGACCCGGAGATGGGCGACTTCCCCGACCCCGAAGCGGAAGGCGCGGGAGGCCCGCCGAAGGCTCATCGAGGAGTGTGAGGATCCGGTACGGTTCATCCTGCGGGTGGTCGAGCGCTACGGGGGGAGCTGACCGTGTGGCTCCCTTGACAGGTCCGGGGCGGGCGAGTAAGCCATGCGCCGGGCGCACCGTTCCCTGTCTGGAGGAGGTGAGCATGGCCATCATGCGCGTCGGCTTCTTCGGGGACTCCATCGGCAAGCAGGCCGACATGACCGTCATCCTGCCGGAGATCGAGACGCCCCCACCTTACCCCGCCCTCTACCTGCTGCACGGGCTGTCCGACGACGACACCATCTGGACCCGCCGCACGTCGCTGGAGCGTTACGTTGCGGAGATGCCTCTCGTCGTCGTGATGCCCGACGGCGGGCGCGGTTTCTACACGGATGCCGTGCGCGGGCCGGACTGGGAGAAGCATATCATGCAGGACGTGATCGGGTTTGCCGAACGCTTCTTCCCCCTGATCCCCGAAAGGTCGGGCCGGGTGATCGGGGGGCTGTCGATGGGCGGCTACGGCTCGATGAAGCTGGCATTGAAGTACCCGGAGTGGTTCTGCAGCGTCGTTGCCCACTCGAGCGCCTTCGACCTGTCGGCCAGGCTGAAGGACCCCGAGCGCGCCGAGGAGTTCTCGCTGATCTTCGGGCAGGCCCCCGCCGGGGGCGACAACGACGTGTTCGCACTGGCCGAGCAGGTGGACCGGACGGTGCTGCCGGCGATACGGTTCGACTGCGGGACGGAGGATGGGCTCCTGGTGGAGAACAGGCGCTTCCACCAGCACCTGCAGGAGCTGGGCATCGAGCACGAGTACGCGGAATTCCCCGGCGGCCACGAATGGGCCTACTGGGACGGGCACATCCAGGAGGCCCTGAGCTTCCACGCGGCCGCCCTGGGCCTGTAGAGGGTGAGCAAGATGCGTGCGGTCACCTCCGGGCTGCCTTCAGGTCTTCCCGGAACGCGCGGAGTTCCTTTCTGAGTGCGTGCACCTGCTCGGTGAGTTCGCGCACCCGGCCGTGGAGTTTCTCCTGTCCGGCCGCCAGGTGTTCGAGCATTTCGGTGTGACGCCGCGCCATCTCCTGCATGTGCATCATCGCGGGTGGGGGCGGGGCCTCCAGCCGCTCCGCGGCACGCTCCTTGAGGGCGTGGAACTCCCTTTCGGTTTCCTCGGCCCGTCGGCGCAGCATCTCGGCCATTTCCGGCATTCCGTGTTCCTCGACGGCTGCCGCCGCCCGAATCAGGACCTCCACACGCTCCCGCAGGTGCTCGGCCTCCCGCTGCATGGCGGCCGCATGCCGGCGCGCCTCGACGCGCTCGCCTTCCCTCTCGTGCCTCGGCCCGCCCGCGAGGGCCACCACGGGGAGCACCGCCGCGAGCACGACTGCCAGCACGACCAGCAACGCCCGGCTCCAGGCTCTCATACCAGACTCCCTTCACGCAATCGTCCGCTGAAACCCAATTCCATTCTACCGTAAGCCCTCTGCTGTTGCAGTCGGCGCGCTGCGGGTGCGCTGGACCTGACCGGTCCACGGTGCCGCAGGAGCGTCGGTTGTCGCGCCGTAACATTTCCTTGACAATGAGGTTGCGGTTGTTAGGATGCTTAGCCTGTCAAGCGGCCTGTTTCCACCCAGAGAAAGGAGTTCCGAACATGGGTGCCCCGACGCGCATCGTACTGCGGGAAGACGAGATGCCCCGGCAGTGGTACAACATCCAGGCGGATCTGCCCACTCCCCTCCAGCCGCCGCTGAACCCGGGTACCGGGGAGCCGGCCGGGCCGGACGACCTGGCACCGGTCTTCCCGATGAACCTCATCGAGCAGGAAGTGAGTCAGGAGCGTTGGATCGACATCCCGGAGCCCGTGCTGGAGAAGTACGCGCTGTGGCGTCCCTCGCCCCTGCACCGTGCCCGGTTCCTGGAGGAGGCGCTCGATACGCCCGCCCACATCTACTACAAGAACGAGGGCGTCAGCCCGCCGGGCAGCCACAAGCCGAACACCGCCGTCGCGCAGGCCTACTACAACAAGGAGTTCGGCATCAAGCGCCTCACCACCGAGACCGGCGCCGGTCAGTGGGGGAGCGCGCTGGCCATGGGGTGCCAGTTGTTCAACCTCGAGTGCAAGGTGTACATGGTCCGGATCAGCTTCGACCAGAAGCCCTACCGGAAGTACATGATGCAGGTCTGGGGCGCTGAATGCGTGCCCAGCCCCAGCCCCGACACGCAGGTCGGGAAGCGCATCCTCGAGAAGATGCCCGACACGCCGGGAAGCCTCGGCATAGCCATCAGCGAGGCCATCGAGGACGCCGTCACCTCCGAGGACACGCGCTACTCTTTGGGCAGCGTCCTGAACCACGTACTGCTGCACCAGACGATCATAGGGCTGGAGGCGAAGAAGCAGCTCGAACTGGCCGGCGACTACCCGGACGTGGTCATCGGGTGCGCCGGCGGGGGGTCCAACTTCTCCGGCCTCGCCCTCCCGTTCGTGCTGGACAAGATCAACGGGAAGGACGTCACCGTGATCGCCACCGAGCCGACGGCCTGCCCCACCATGACGCGCGGGCCGTTCGTCTACGACTTCGGCGACACCGGCATGACGACTCCGCTGCTACCGATGCACTCACTGGGCCACGATTTCGTCCCGCCCCCCATCCACGCCGGCGGACTCCGCTACCACGGCATGGCGCCTCTGGTGAGCAAGCTTCTGCGGGAGGGCCTGATCGAGGCGCGCGCGCTGCATCAGTTGGAGTGCTACGAGAGCGCGGTGTTGTTCGCCCGGACCGAGGGCTTCATCTCCGCACCGGAGACCTCGCACGCCGTCGCGGCGGTCATCCAGGAGGCCGAACAGGCCAGGGAGGAGGGGAAGGAGAAGGTGATCCTCTTCAACTGGTCCGGGCACGGCCTGATGGACCTGACCGGCTACGATGCGTTCTTCAGCGGCGAGCTGGTGGACTACGCGCTGCCCGAGGATGCGCTGCAGAAGTCGCTCGAGGGCGTCGAGGGGTTGCCGAAGCCCGAATAGGCTCC
Source organism: Candidatus Brocadiaceae bacterium (assembly GCA_050050635.1). Classification (GTDB taxonomy): domain Bacteria; phylum Planctomycetota; class Brocadiia; order SM23-32; family SM23-32; genus JASFTU01. The sequence continues at coordinate 9,658 of JASFTU010000003.1, read as the reverse complement.
CGCGCCGGGGTCGCGGTTATGCTGGAGGAACACGACGAGCGGACGCGTCGCTGCCCCCGCCTGGGGCACCAGGTGCGGTTCCACTACTGCCGCACTCAGGAGGGTTCCTCGCTCTGCCTGCGTATCCTTGACTGCTGGTGGGAGGCGTTCGACGTCCAGTCCTTCCTGCGGGAGCACTACCCGGCCGAGGAGCTGAAGCGCATCCGACGGCACGAGCCGAGAGACAAGGTCACAAACATCCTGGATATCATCCAGCAGGCCAGACGACGCGCGCAGGAAGGGGACCGGGAGGATGAAGGCGCCCCTTGAGGGTACCGTCCGAGCGTGGGCGCGTCAGTCGCTCCTCTGACGCCTGTCGATCACGCGCTCCGCCTTGCCCTCGGAGCGCGGCAGTGAGCCGGGCTCGACCAGCGTGATCTTCGTGCTCAGGCCGAGCGCCTCGCTCAGCCGCTGCTGGACGTCCTGTTCCAGGCGTCGAAGGTCCTTCATCTCGTCGGAGAGCATCCCCTCGGTGACTTCGATCTTCACCTGGATGGTGTCCAGGGCGCCCTCACGGTCCACGATGATCTGGTAATTGGGGCTGGTGCCGTCCATCTCCAGGAAGGCGTGCTCGATCTGGCTGGGGAAGACGTTCACCCCCCGGATGATGAGCATGTCGTCGGTGCGCCCCGTCACGCGCGCCATCCTGCCGAAGGTCCGGCCGCACTCACACGGCTCGTCCGTCAGGGACGTGATGTCCCGGGTCCGGTAGCGGAGGACGGGCAATGCCTCGCGGGTCAGGCTGGTGATGACCAGCTCTCCCTCCTCGCCCGGTGGCAGGACCTCGCCCGTGTCCGGGTCAATCACCTCGGCGTAGAAGTGGTCTTCGAAGACGTGCATTCCGTTGCGCACCGGGCATTCACCGCTGACGCCCGGTCCGATCAGTTCGCTCAGCCCGTAGTTGTCGTAGCCGGCCAGACCGTAGGTCTCCTCCATCTGCTGGCGCATCTGGTCGGACCAGGGCTCGCCCCCGAAGCAGCCGATGCGGAGGCTGGTATCACGCCGCAGGTCGATGCCCATCTCGCCGGCCGTCTCGCAGAGGTAGAACGCGTAGGAGGGGGTGCAGACGATGTGCGTGGTGCCCAGGTCCCGGATGAGCTGCAGGTGGCGTCGAGTGTTACCGGCCGCGGCGGGTATCACCTGAGCGCCTATCCGCTCTATGCCGTAGTGCAGCCCAAAGCCGCCGGTGAACAGGCCGTAGCCGAAGGCCACCTGCACGACCGAGTCCTGCCGCACGCCCGCCATGGCGAGGATCCGGGCGACCAGGTCCGCCCAGGTCTCCAGGTCGCGCCGCGTGTAGGCGACCACGGTCGGCTTCCCCGTCGTGCCGGAGGAGGCATGCACCCGCACGACGTCGCGCCGCGGCACGGCGAGAAGACCGTAGGGGTAATTGTCGCGGAAGTCGTCCTTCACCGTGAACGGCAGGCGGCGGATATCGTCCCGGGAGCGTATCTGGTCGGGAGCGACGCCGGCCTCGTCCATCTTCTCCCGGTAGAGCGGGACGTGGGCGTAGGCACGGGCTATCGTGTTGCGCAGGCGCTCGAACTGGAGCGCGAGCAGATCCTCGCGCGGCATGGACTCGTGCTGGGGGTCCCACATGTACATGTCGCTTCTCTCCGCACTACTCGCCGAGCACGTCCACCTTGTTCATGACGCTGAAGCCGGCGTTGTTCAGCGATTCGATGGCGGCGTCGGGGTCCTCGAACCTGAAGATCAGCGCCGCGCGCTTCGTCTTCACCGAGGAGAAAGCGTACATGTACTCCACGTTGACGTTGTCCTTGCCGAGCGCCTCGAGGATCCTGTGCAGTCCGCCGGGCCTGTCCTCCACCTCCACGGCCAGCACGTCGTTGGCGACGACCGTGAACCCGCCGTCCTTGAGGGCTCTGTGGCCGGCGTCCGGATCGTTGACGATCAGCCTCAGGATCCCGAAGTCGGCCGTGTCGGCGAGGCTGAGAGCGAGGATGTTGATATCCTCTTCGGCCAGCGTCCGGGTGGCCGCCTCCAGGCGGCCCGAGCGGTTCTCTATGAACACGGAGAGCTGTTCGACGAGCATTTCGGCACCTCCTACTCGTTCTGTCGTTGGTCGATGACGCGCTTGGCCTTGCCCAGGCTGCGTTCGATGGAGCCGGGCTCCATCAAGCGGACGCGCACGCGCAGGCCGAGCACGTTCTCGATCTTCGTGCGCACGCGCTGCTCGAAGGCTTCCAGCTCGCGCACCTTGTCAGAGAAGAAGCTCTCCTCGACCTCCACGTGCACCTCCATGTCGTCCAACGCGCCCTTGCGCTGAACGACGATCTGGTAGTGAGGCTGGGTGCCTTCGATGCCCAGAAGGATGGCTTCGATCTGGCTGGGGAAGACGTTCACCCCCCGGATGATCAGCATGTCGTCGCTACGGCCGGTCACGCGTTCCATCCGGCAGGTCGTGCGGCCGCAGGAGCACTTCTCCCGGTGGAGGCGCGTGATGTCCCGGGTGCGGAAGCGCAGCACGGGCATGCCGGTCTTCGTGATGGTCGTGAACACCAGTTCGCCTTCCTCCTCGGTCGGCTCCAGCGTCTCCGGATCAAGAAGCTCCGGCAGGAAGTGATCCTCGAAGATGTGCAGCCCGTCCTGGGCCTCGCACTCGCTGCTGACGCCGGGGCCGATGATCTCAGTCAGGCCGTAGATGTCGTAGGCCTTCACGCCCATGCGCTGCTCGATCTCGACCCGCATCTCCTCGGTCCACGGCTCGGCGCCGAAGATGCCGATGCGCAGGTCGGTCTCGCGGAAGTCGATGCCCATCTCGTCCGCGACCTCGATCAGGTACATGGCATAGCTGGGCGTGCCCATCCAGACGGTGACGCCGAAGTCGTCAATCAGCATGACCTGACGCTCGGTGTTCCCGCCGGAGATGGGGATCACCGTGGCGCCGAGACGCTCCAGGCCGTAGTGGGCTCCCAGGCCGCCGGTGAACAGCCCGTAGCCCCACGCCACCTGGCAGATGTCCTGCGGGGTGACGCCGATCAGGTGGAACGTCCGCGCCATCACCTCGCTCCACAGGTCGATGTCGTCCTGCGTGTAGCCGGCGACGATCGGCTTGCCCGTGGTTCCGCTGGAGCAGTGTGTGCGGACGATCTCGTCGAGGGGCACCGCGAACAGACCGAAGGGGTAGCTGTCCCGCAGGTCGTCCTTGACGGTGAGGGGAAGCTTACGGACGTCCTCCAGGGCCTCGATATCCCCCTCGGTGACGCCCTTCTCCCGGAGGGCCTTCTGGTAGAAAGGCACCTTCTCCCTGACATAGGCCACCGTTCGGCGCAGGCGTTCCAGCTGGAGCTTCCGCAATTCCTCCTGCGGCATGCGGTCCTTGTCCCAGAGTTCTTGCATGTGCACCTCCTTGCGGCTCAGTCCTCGAATCGTCGGCCCGCCTCGAATGCGGCAACGTTTCCCTCTATCGTTGCCGGGGGAAGGAACCGGACAATGGACTCGTGCCAGTGCTCGGGCGGGATCTCCAGCGACCGCGACAGGCGGCCCAGGGCGGCCATGTTGCGGGAGCGCGCCGTCTCCAGGGAGTCGGTCAACTCGGGCGGCACGTCGATCAGGCGACCCCCGTCCCGCAGTCGTGGCGCCGCTCGGCGTCCCTCCCCGTCCTCCAGCGCGATAATGAAGTCCGCCTCCTCATGCGGGGAGAGGGGCGAATGGACCGTCGGCCCGTAACGGACCTCGCTCACCACGCTGCCGCCGCGTTGAGACATCCCGTGCACTTCGCTCTGCTTGACATCGTGGCCGAATCGCATCAGCACGTCGGCCAGGACCTGCGCGGTTTTCAGCACGCCCTGCCCGCCGACGCCGACTATCAGCACGTTTGCCGTCTCACTCACGGGGGCTGTCCACCTGCTGGATGGCATCGAAGCGGCACACCTCGTAACAGAGGCCGCAACCCGCGCAGTAGAGCTGATCTATCTCGACGTGTCCCTCCGCCTGCCGCAGCGCCGGACATCCCGTCCGGAGGCAGGCGCCGCAGTCCTCGCACCTCTCCTGCTCCACCCGATAGCGTCTCTCCGGCCTGCGGCGGGTCAGCAGCAGGCAGGGGCGCTGGCAGACGATGACGGTGAACTCGTCACGGCCGAGGCTGTCGCGGAGCGCCTCCTCCAGCCCCATCCTGTCGTAAGCATCTATCTCCCGGACGTCCTTCACGCCGAGGCCCCGGCAGGCGTCGGCCGCCTTGATGAGGGGCGCGTCCTCTCCATCCAGGCGTTTGCCCGTGCCCGGGTGTGCCTGGCCGCCCGTCATGGCGGTGGTGCTGTTGTCCAGGATGAGCAGCGTCCCCGCCGACCCGTTATAGACGGCGTCCAGCACGCCCGTCAGGCCGGAGTGGAAGAACGTGCTGTCGCCGATGACGGCGACGACGCCACGGGCCCGTTCCTCGGACACGACCCGCTCGATGCCGAGGGCATTCCCGATGCTCGCTCCCATGCACACGCAGGTGTCCAGGTTCGAAAGCGGCGGGAGCGCACCGAGAGTGTAACATCCGATGTCACCCGTCACAAGCAGTTTAAGCTTCTTCAGCACGTGGAAGACGCTGCGATGCCCGCAGCCCGGGCAGAGAACCGGAGGGCGGGGCGCAGGGGCATCATCCGGCGGCTCGGGCTTCACGTCCGGCCCGCCGGCGATGATGCTCCGGACCCGGTCGGGGTTCAGCTCACCCAGCCGGAAGGAGCGGTCCTTTCCGCGGGCGGGAATGGCGGCGGCCTTCAGGCACTCCAGCGTGAAGTCGCTCAGCTCCTCGACCACCAGCAGATCCTCTACCTGTTCGGCGAACCTCGCGATGCTCTCCAGAGGGAGCGGCCAGCTCATGCCCACCTTGAAGACGGGCACTTCGGGGGCGACCTCGCGCACGTATTCGTAGGCCACCCCGGCGGCCACGATCCCGAGGGGAGCCCCCTCCGGCGTGCCGACGACGCCGTTCAGATCAATGGTCTCGGTGAGCTCCTCCAGTTGCGCGAGCCTTTCCTCCAGCATCACGTGACGCTTGCGAGCGTTCGCCGGCACCATCACGAACCGTTCGATGTCCCGCTCGAAGGAATACTCACGCTCGATGCGCTCCGGCGGGCGGGGGGTGACGATGCTCTTGCTGTGGCAGATGCGGGTGGTCAGGCGCAGGAGCACGATCGTCCCGAACTCCTCGCTCAGCTCGAAGGCCCTGCGGGCGCAGTCGTAGGCTTCCTGGCTGGAGGAGGGTTCGAGCATCGGCAGGCCGGCGAACCGCGCGTAGTGGCGGTTGTCCTGCTCGTTCTGGGAGGAGTGCATCCCCGGATCGTCTGCGCTGACGACCACCAGCCCCCCTTCCGTGCCGGTGTGAGCGCCGGTCATCAGCGGGTCGGCGGCGACGTTCACGCCGACGTGCTTCATAGTGACCAGTGACCTGGCCCCGGCGAAGGACGAGCCGAGGGCGACCTCGAGCGCCACTTTCTCGTTGGGCGCCCAGCGGGCGATGATGCCCTCGTCGCCGAAGGAGGCCAGCGTTTCCAGTATCTCGGTGCTGGGCGTGCCGGGATAGCCGGTGGCCATCTTGACGTCGGCGTGAGAGGCGGCGAGGGCCACCGCCTCGTTGCCGGAAAGGAGCTCTCGCTCGCCGGTTGCAGTCTCCGCCATATGCTGCCCCGCTCGGGATCCTGTCAGTGCGGTCGCCTGCAAACGTAGAATCCCTGAGTATATAGGTCCACGAGGCTCGTGCAAGCGGAGGGGGCCGGGCCGCGGTCATCCGCGGCCCCGGCGGCTTCTGTGTGCCTTGAGGGCAGGGCTCGAGCTCAGTCGGCCTCCGGCTTCGCACCGCCGAAGCAGTAGTCCACGTGCCCGGAGTCCATCGGTCGGGTGAGCAGTGAGACGACGACCATCGCGATCACCGAGAGGGGGAGCGCGACCACCAGCGGGTCAACTACCGGCCAGTTGTGGTGCCCCGCCAGTATGCTGGTCTTGCCGCCGGTCACGATCTGCACCAGGCCGATGGCGCCGGCTTCCTTGGCCTTGACCAGCAGCAGCCAGAGCCCGCTGACCGTGAAGCCGACCACCATGGAGGCGATGGCCCCCGTCCTGGTGGCACGCTTCCAGAACAGGCCCCCCACGTAGGCCGGCAGGAAGGCCGAGGCGCAGAGGCCGAAGAAGATGGCCGTCCCCCGGGCGATGATGTAGCCGCCCCGTGAGGTATAACTGATCGTGACGGCGATGACAATGCCGATGATGATCCCGACGCGCGTGATGGTGATGCTCTTCTCATGGGCGCCGGTGAACTGCTCGTAGACGTCCCGACCGATGCTGGTGCCCAGTGCGTGAAACTGGCTGGACAGGGTGCTCATCGCCGCGGCCAGCAGCGTGAGCAGGAACAGAAGTCCGAACCAGGCGGGCATGGCCTGCGTGATGTAGGTGGGGATGATCTGGTCGGGGTTCTTCTTCGCATAGACGATGGAGATGCTCCGCCCCCGGGCGATGCGCAACTGCTGCTCGCCCTGGGCCATGGTACCCTTCAGGTAGGGCGCGTCCTTGTCCAGCAGGACGGGCACCATCTTCGGCTCGCCGTCCTCGCCATAGAGGTGCTTCCACTGCCCCTCGGCGTTCCTGCCGACCAGGTGCAGGACGGCGTGCCCTTCCTGCTGGTCCACCATCTTGGCGATCGTGCCGGTAAACGGCTTGCCGTAGTGGGCGAAATAGGCGTTGGAGGTACTGCCGACGGTGAAGGCCACCCCCGTCATGATCAGGATGAAGACACCCCCCACCAGCACGGCCCGGTTGAGCTGCTTCTTGCTGCGGACGGTCATGAACCGCACCACCAGTTGAGGCTGGGCCAGCACGCCGATGCCCACACCCATGGTGATGGTCGAGACCACGATCCACCAGAGGTCGTACTTCAACTCACCCCAGCCGAAGGGCGGGATGCGCGTCCACCCCCTGTGGCCGATGGCTGCCAGGTTGCCGGGCACCAGGTCCGAGAGGCTGGTCAGCTCCCGATGGGCGTCGGTCACGCCGCCGAGCTTCACGTACGTGAACACCAGCAGTATGACCATGCCCAGGAACATGATGCTGCCCTGGAGGGCGTCGGTGTACATCACGCCCTTCAGGCCGCCCACCACCACGTAAACGGCGATGATGACGCTGAAGACGAAGACGGCGACCTCGTAGGGGATCCCGAACTTCGTGGCGATGAACTCGCATCCGCCGATCAGCACGACGGCCGCGTAGAGCGGAATGAAGAAGAAGATGATCAGCCCGGCGAAGACCTGGATGAACTTGCTGTTGTAGCGGCGCCCGAGAAGCTCGGGGAAGGTGTGGGCGTCCAGGTGGTGACCCATCTTGCGTGTCGGCCCGCCCAGAAAGACGAAGGCGATGAATATCCCCACGAAGATGTTCAGGAACGTCAGCCACAGAAGGCTCATGCCGAACAGGCCGGCCACCCCGCCGAAGCCGACGATTGCCGAGGTGCTGATGAAGGTGGCCCCGTAGGAGAGCGCCATCACAAAGGGGTGGATGCTCCGGCCGGCCACCAGGTAGTCCGCCGCCGTCTGTGTGCGACGCCACCCACGGTATCCCAGGTATCCGACAGCCAGCAGGTACACCACGACGACAAGTATCTCGTAGAGCTCCATGCGTCAGGTCCTCCGGCTGATCCCTTGGCCGGTGAGGCCCGTCGGGGCGATGCCGCCGGGCGCCCGTCCGGCCGGCCTCTCAGAGTTCCTCTTCGATCTCTTCTCGCTCTTCCAGGGCCCACCGCACGTCTTCGGTGGTGACGGGCTCTTCCCCCCTGTTCCAGTTGAGCGCTCCGTACACCACGCACAGGATCGAGCTCAGAATGCAGAGCAGATAGGCGAGCACGACCCAGCCGTCTGGAATGCCGAGCATGCGATTCCCCTCCTCTTTCAGGCGGAAATTGATGCGTATTCTTTACATACTGGCACCGGATGTCAAGTCTTTTTTGCGGAGAGGACCGGGCAGGGGAGGCGGAGAAGTGAGCAAAAAAAGCTTGAAACGGGGGTGTTTCAGCCGCTACAATCTTGCCCGACCGTTGGCAGGACGGGCCCGACGCCGTGCCGAGGACTCCACGTCGGGGCCTGCTTCTGCACTTATCCGCGCGGCAACGATTAAGGAGGTGCAGGCAGTGAAGTGGAGAGCGTCTCTGGCGGTGTGGTTGGTGTTGGGCCTCGCGTGGGCGCTCACGCCCGCGATGGCGGCTGATGAGGCCGCTGCTGATCTGAACCCGTCTGCCAGCAGCGTGGAACAGTGGATCGAGGACGTCAAGCATCCGACGGATTGGTTCGAATGGGGCGGCGACCTGCGCCTGCGGGGCATCTACGCCGAAAACGTGATGTTCCTCCTGAACGAGGCCGAGGAAGTCTTCGGATTCGAGGATGCCTCCTACTTCTTCCGCATCCGCGGCCGCGTCTGGGGCAAGGCCGGGCCGTTCTTCGTCGATGAAGGCGCGGAGTGCCCGACGGGGCTCAGCGTGTACGCGCGCGTCACCTCCGAGCCGCGGTACTTCGCCCAACGGGGTTTCCTGGGCCGCAACGTCCCCCTCTGGGACGAGGTGGTGCTGGATAACCTCTACGTGGACTGGCAGCGCATCGGCGGGGCGCCCGTCTCTGTCCGGGTCGGCCGGCAGGACATGGTTTATGGTCGGGGGTTCGTGATCCTGGACGGCACGCCGCTGGACGGATCGCGCACCATCTACCAGGACGCCATCAAGGCCACCGTCCATCTGGATGAGCTGAAATCCGTCCTGGACCTGTTCTACATCAACAACAAGGGGCGCCAGAAGCGCATCCGCCCCCTGAACGAGACCGAGGGCCTGGTGGCGGCCTTTGACACGAGCGTCTTCGGGGCCTACCTGATCAACAAGCAGCTGGAGGGCCACGAGCTCCACGCCTACTATATCTACAAGGACGAGGACGCACTCGCCGGCGGGTCGGTCAACAACATCCATACGGTGGGCGGACTCGCCCAGGGCGGGTTCGGCGGCAACTGGGACTACTACGCCGAGCTGGCCGGACAGTGGGGCAGCGCCATGGGTGCACCGCGCAAGGCGTTCGGGCTCAGCAGCGACCTGGGCTATACGTTCAAGGACACCACGTGGACGCCGCGTGTCCACGGTGGGTTCGAGTACCTGTCCGGGGACGATCCCACCACCCGGACCTTCGAAGGATGGGATCCGGTGCTGGCGCGCTGGCCGCACTGGAGCGAGCTTTACGTCTACACCCTGGCCATGGAGCAGGGCCTGCCGGGCCAGTACACGAACGTGCAGCGCTACACCCTCGGCACGAGCGTCTGTCCCGCGGAGAAGACCAGGGTGGACCTGGACTACAGCTACCTGCGCGCGAACGAGCATCGAAACGTCGTGCCCGCCTACCCGTTCGGCGATGGCTATACGCGCGGACACCTGCTGGTGGCCAAGCTGACCCACACCTGGAGCAAGTGGGTCTCCGGGCACGTGTGGGCGGAGTACTTCCACCCGGAGGACTTCTACACGGCTGACACGGACGAGGCGATGTTCCTGCGCTGGCAGCTCATGTTCAAGTTCTGACCGCGCAACGGGAGACGTCTGTCAATCGGGGCCGGGCGGCCGCGTGCCGTCCGGCCCTTTCTCTGTGTGTGCGGTCCG
>JASFTU010000002.1:0-19239 GCA_050050635.1 Candidatus Brocadiaceae bacterium | reverse complement strand
CCACCCGCCCCTTCCGCACTTCGGCGCACAGCGCGAACAGCAGATAGGCGGCGACGGCCGCTCCCAACCCATACCCGGCCCACTCTCCCGCCAGGCTGCCCACCCGGTCAGCCCAGCGGAGCGCCGCTGCTCCCCACTGCCGGCCGATGTTGCTGAACTCGTGCAGCACTCGTGCGACACCGGGGTGCGGGTTCATCAACGTGGCAGCGACCAGGCCGGCCGCGGATAGTACCACTCCGAAGCGGATCAGCAGCACAAGGTGGCAGTCGTGGCCTCCGTGCTCGGGCGGGTACTCGGACGTAGCAAGGAGAGCCGGGGCAGGCTCCCGTCGCTGGCGGCGGCACAGTTGGAGTGCCGAGGCGTACGCCTCCCAGAGCCGGGCCATCAGGGCGACCAGAGCCGCCATGACCAGCAGCCGGGCCGGGAAGTGCGTCGCGACGAAACTGCCCGCGGCCGTCCGCATCTCCGGTCCGACCAGGGGGAAAAACAACCGCGTACCGTATGCGAGCACGAGGACGCTGCCGACAAACATCGGGATGCTCCACAGGGCAGCCAGCAGGTAGAGGCCCAGCCGAACGCGCGCGGCCGCCAGCACGTGGACGCCCATGATCACGAACAGCAACGCCGCGGTCACCGCGCTGGCCGCTGTGGAGAGCCCGGCGCCCCCGCCGGTGTCCGATATCGCCTCACTGAGGGGCGACACCACGCGGCGCGCCCAGCCGGTCAGTGCCGTCCCCGTTGCCAGCGTAAGCCCGTCTCCCCCATGTGCCGTCGCCGCGCGGATGCCGGACCTCACCTTCTCCACCACTGGAGGAGCGCCGGATACGAGAGCGAAGATGACCCACAGTAACAGGACGCTTGCTACCAGCCCGACCGCGCTCAGGCCGTTCACGTCATGCCACAGGGGAACGGGGCTTTCCTGGAGCCGGGCCCTGCGTCGCCGGACCGCCAGGCCGGCTGCGGCGAAGGCCAGGCCCACGACGACGCATGACCACAGAAAGGCACTCAGAGCCATCCAGAGCGCTCCTCCCGGAGCGGCCAGGTCGAGAACCCGGCCCAGCGCGCACAGCACGGCGACAACGAGGCCGGCGGCGGGCAACAACGCCCATCGGCTGGCCCAGTCGCCTTTGCTTGCACCCAGCCAGGCGCCCACCATGCAGGCTCCGGCGCCCATCATGACAACCGCCAGGCCCAGCCCACCTCCCCGCAGGTGCGTCGGCAGCCACAATGCCAGGCACGCGAGGCCGCCCAGAACCACAAGCACCCAGACGAGGTGTGTGGCCTCCAGCATGTCGCGCTGCAGCGAACGGCGTCGCCCCCAGGCCAGCAGCATCCCCGGAAGCACCAGCGCGGCCAGCGCGGCTGTCTCCCAGGCGATCGACAGCATCCACAGGGCGCGGAACGTTCGGCCCGATCCATGCTGGGACCACCAGCGGCCCCCGAGATAGCCCACCACTGCCAGGAGCAGTAGGCCCCATACCGCTCCGGCGATCCGTCGTGGCCCTGCGGAGGTGCCGGGGCGCCGCTGCAGCTCCCAGAAGACAACGAACCCAGCGGCAGCGGCCGCCAGCAAGGCCATAGCCGGCCCGATGCCCGCCGGCAGGGCGCCGCGGAGGGCGATCTGCCTGCCGAAGAGCGTCCCGGCGCACAACGGCTGCAGGACTACCAGCGCGAGGAACACCACAGAGGAAACGGCAGCCGCTCGACATGCCCAGGAAACGCCCCTGAGGCACTGGAGGAAGACGATGCAACCCGCCAGCCCCAGCAGGCCGAAGATGAAGAACTGCGTGAGGACAGCCGGCGGCGGTTCCCCGTAGATGAAGCGAACGGCCGAGCGCACCAGGATGGTCTGTATGGCGAAGCCGGCGGCGGCCAGCCCCGCCGCGCTGAAGACCCGGTGGCACACGACCCGGACGGGAGTCCCGGAGGCGAGGTAGGAGCGAATGATGAAGATGATGACTGCGCAGTCGAAGGCGAGCAGACCTGCCTGCCATCCGATGGGCTTCGGACCGTGGAACAGGGCGACCACGATCGCGCCCACCGCCAGCGCGCCTCCCCCCAGCCCTGTGAAGAGCAGCCAGCGGGCCAGCCAGAGAGAGGTGGGCCCCGTGGGCCCGGCACCAGCCAGCTCCGCGATCGGGCGCTCTATGGTTTCCTCGCCGGGAGTGACCCGGGCTTCGGCCGTCTCGGTCTCTTCGGCGAGGCTGAGGAGCTGGTCTTCCCAGAGGAGCTCGTCCTCCTCCGGCTCGGGTTGCTCCGGGGCCGGCTGGAGGTCATCCGGTTCGGCTCCCATCAGCGCCTCCGTGTTCAGCCGCGCCGCCCGGGCGGATGCCCGGTTGAGTGCAAGGCGGACAAGGACGCCGGCCCGGGGAAGGAGGGCAGTCCGCGGCGGGGGCGACGAGATCAGTCCTGCGTGCCGATCTTCTGCTTCAGTGAGTTGATCTTGTCCCGCAGCCGGGCGGCCATCTCGTAGTTCTCCCTTCGGATGGCCACCTCCTGCTCGACGCGAAGGCTGTTGAGAAGCTCCTTGTCGTCGAGCGGAACGTGGTGTCTTTCCCTCAGGCTCCGCCGCAGCTCGACGAGCATCTGCCTCTCCGTGCTCTCGGCGATCTCGTGGTCCAGTTCGTGCTCCAGGTAGAAGCTCTCGACGTCGTCTATGCCTTTGTTCAGGGCGTCGAGCGCCTCCCGTACGTGGCCGCGGCGGACCTGGAGCAGCATCTCGGCGCGTGCCCGGTCAACCAGGAGGCCGGGGCGGTACTGGTCGAACTGAAGGCTCTCCTCCGGTGCGTACCGCCGCAACGTGTCCAGGACTCTCAGGGCGTGCGCCACGTCGTCCAGGGCGCGTCGGTAATCGCCCACGTGAAAGAGCGCCTGGCTGCGCCTGTAGTAATCGAACATCTCCAGAACGAGTTCTTCGAGCAGTTCCGAGGACAGCTCCGCGTGCGCGCCTCTCTCGGCAAGCGCCTCGACGTATTCCAGAACGGTCTCGCAGCCGTGGGGCGTGCCGCCGTCGGGCCGTCCCTCCATCGCCCACTGGATCAACCCGTTGCGGACGCGCACCTGGAGCTTCATATTGCCGTCAATGCCCGCTATCTTGCGCACGTTGGCGGCTTCGTTCTCTTCGTCGTACGGCCAGTCGTCTGTGATAATCCGAAGGTCCATCTTCGAGGCGCCCTTCCGTCGAATCCGCCCCATTATACGCCGCTCGTTTCCCGATCGTCAAAGGGTCGTCAGTCCTGGTCTTCGCTCGCCGCCTCCTCCGATTCGTCTTCCTTCTTCCCTGTGGCCCCCACGTAACGCATCCTCAGATCCGTAAGGACGTTCTGGACGTAGGCCTCCTCGTCGTCATCCAGGTTCCCCCGGGTTTTCTCCTTCAGCATGGCGATGGTGTCGATGAGGTACTCCGCCTCCTGCAGGCTCTGTTCCTTGCCGCCGCCTGCAGGGCTTTCTATCGCACCCAGGGCCATCAGAGTCTGCGTGTAGAGGCCCGCCATGAAGACCGGTATGCTGGGCTCGGGCAGTTCCCGGCGGCCCCCACGCCTCCCCTGTTGGCGGGACTGCTCCGTCTCGCTTTCGCGCAGTCTCTCCTGTTCCTCTCGAACCGCCTTCTTCCAGTCTTCATCGACGTGCAGGCGCGGTTCTTCCTCCTGTTCCTCCTCTTGCTCCTCTTTTTCCTCCTCGGCCATGCTCTTCTCCTCAGCTTGTCGTCGGACGGAAGTATCGCACGCCGCCTCTCCTAATAGGAAAACCGTTTCCCTCCGCTATTTCAAGATACTTGGCGGGTCTCCCGCAACCCGGTGGACAGCATGGCGGTGCTGACCTAAGATACGTGCCCGGGAGGAGTGATCGGCGACCCGAGGAGGGAGGTCTCGTGCCGCGATGCCATTGTGGGCCGGGATAGATGAGGCGGGGTACGGCCCACCGCTGGGGCCCCTCGTCGTCGCGGGAACGGCCTTCGTGGTCGGGCAGGCGCCGCGGGAAGGCATGATGTGGAAGTTGCTCAGGGACGCGGTCTGCCGTGGTGCCCGGCACAGCGACGGCCGGCTGGTGATCAACGACAGCAAGCAGGTGTACTCACCTTCGCAGGGCCTTAAGCGGCTGGAGGAAGGGGTCCTGAGCTTCCTTCGGGCGGCGACGGGACGGAGCAGCCGCCGGGGCGGGGATCTGCTCAACCTGGTCAGCGGCGCGCGCCCCTCCTCATCGCCCTCGCCATGGTTCGCCGGGACCGTGGAGACACGGCTCCCTGTGGCCACCAACGCGTCCGCTCTGGCCAGCAAGACGGATGTGCTGCGGATGGTGCTCCGCCGGTGCAAGACCCGGGCCCTGGCTCCCAGGGCGGTCGTGGTCCTGCCCGACGAGTTCAACCGCGTCGTGGCGCGCACCCGCAACAAGTCGCTTCTTCTGTTCCAGAAGTCCGGCCTCATCCTGCAGGAGCTGTGGAGCTACGCCGGGCCCGGCGAGTCGCATGTTGTCGTGGACCGGCACGGCGCCCGGGTGCACTACAGGCGCCTGCTGGGCGACGTGTTCCCGCACAGTCGCTGTGACGTGGTCCAGGAGGAGTCGAACCGTTCGACCTATCGCATCTCCGACGGAGACAGGACGCTCATCCTCTCTTTCCTGGAGGAGGCCGATTGCCGCGTCATGCCCGCCTCCCTCGCCTCGATGCTTGCCAAGTACCTGCGGGAGCTGTACATGCTGGCCTTCAACAGGTACTGGCAGGACCGCATCGACTCCCTGAAGCCCACGGCCGGGTACGGGCGGGATGCCCGACGGTTCCTTCGAGACATCGAGGGCGCGCTGGACCGTGAGGGCCTGGATCCCTCACAGCTTCTGCGTGCGCGTTAGCGGTTCGGGCGGGCCGGGGCCGTGCTTCCGATCAGAAGAGCATCTTCGGCGGGCCCTCTTTGAGGGCCGTTATCAGCATCTTCATGTCCTGCCACGTCCGCTTCTTCTGGTGGGGCGAGCGCAGCAGGTAGGCGGGGTGGTACACCGGCAGCAGGGGGATGCCACGGTAGGAATGCCACTGCCCGCGCATGTCTCCCATGGAGCGGTTGGTGCCCAGCATCGCGTTGGAGGCGGGCCTGCCGAGCGTGCAGATAATCTGCGGCTTCACCAGCTCGATCTGCCTCTCCAGGTAGGGGAAGCAGGCCTCGACCTCCCCCACCCGCGGGTCCCGGTTTCCCGGGGGACGGCTCTTCAGGATGTTGGTGATATAGACCTCGTCCCGGCGGAGGCCCATCGCGTAGATCATCCTGTCCAGCAGCTTGCCCGCCGGCCCGACGAAGGGCTCGCCCTGCCTGTCCTCCTCCGCCCCCGGGGCCTCACCGACGAAGACGAGGTCCGCGTTGGGGTCGCCCCGGGCAAACACGCCCTGCGTCCGGGTCTTGTGCAGAGGACACCTGGTGCACTGCTTGACCTGTGCCTCCAGTTCCCGTAGCTCGTCCTGCCGGGCAGAGGGTGCACCTTCGGGAAGGGCATCTACGCCCATCATACTCTCCAGTTCGAGGCGCCTTTTGAGCCACGTGCGATCCACGGCGTCCTCCTCGAGGGTGGGCGGGTATCGTAGCTCAGGGCTGCGGGCGCCGCAACCGCTGAACGGCACGCAGTACTTCGTCCGGCTCGGGCCACGCGCCACCTTCAGCGTCGGCCGCCCGACAGACGACCACCCTCCGCCCTCGGGGCGCCCACACGGCCGGATCGGTGGGGCCGAAGACGGCCACGGTCGGCCCGCCCAGCGCCGCCGCCATATGCGTGAGCCCGCTGTCGTTCCCAACGTAGAGCCCCGAGCAGCTCAGCAGGGCGGCTGCTCTGCCGAGGGGCAGGACGCCGAACTGCGCCACAGGAAGGCCCGCGGGCAGCAGGCAGGCCAGCGCACCGGCTGCCTCCGCGTCGGCCGGGCCCTCCAGCAGCAGAACGGGATGCTCGATGAGTTCGATGAGGCCCGCGAAGCGTTCGACCGGCCAGCACTTCCGCCTGCCCCCGCTGCCCGGGTGTACGGCGACCGGCCGCACCCCCCGGCCGAAAACCTCGGCAATGGTCCTCTCCGCCCACCGTCGCGCATTCCGGGGCACGGCGAGGGCGGGGGGAGGGACGTGGACCGGCGCGGGCGCCGACGCAACTGCCCGCAGGAAGTGAACGGTGGCGTGGACCGTCCCGTCCGGATGCACCGGCCATTCGATCACGCGGCCGGGGCAGAGGCGCCGCGCGTTCCGCGTCAGCGTGTCAGGGGGGCGCGAGCAGTACGCCACCACGACGGACGCCTCCGCGAGCAGCCCCGTCGGGTCCTTTTCGACATCCTCCGCGAAGAGCGGCGTCACCTCCGCTGAGTCCATCCGTGCGACGTGCAGTGGGCTCTTCAGCAACGGGTGCAGGCGCTCCGCCCACGCCGAGCCGAGGAGGGTGACGGATGCCTCCGGCGCTTCCCGGAGGAACGCCTCGGCGACCGGCAGCACCAGCAGCGTGTCCCCCAATCCTCCGGCGCGGATCACGGTGATGCGTGGCCCGCGCGGGTGCTCCAACACCCGGCGTATTCTCTTCCGCAGCTTCGTCACCTGGGAGTTCTCTCCGGAAGCGGCCACATGCGGTTCCTGTGGACAGGTTAGGCCCGGCGAGCTCCAGGGACAAGGGGCGGGACGGTCCGGCCCGCGCGTCCCGACGGCAGCGTCCCGTTCGGCGGGGGCCGGTGCGATGGCGCCCCTGTTTTGCAAAGTGCCACGCAGTTGGCTAAAATGGCGTTTTGGCCCTGAACCCTATTGTGATGGTGTACGATGGCAGAGCACACAACCGCCAGGATCGCCTTGAACGACGAAGAGGCCCCGGAGGAAGAGGAGGGCCGTAAGCGGCTGACGGACAAGCTCCTGGACTCCCGGATCATTCTGCTGACCGAGCCGATCACCTCCGATCTGGCCGAAGAGGTGGCGGCCAGCCTCCTGCTTCTGGACGAGGAGGACCCGGACGCTCCCATAGACCTCTACATCAACTCGCCGGGGGGGAGCGTGGATGCCGGGTTTGCCATTTACGACATGGCGCGCTTCATCTCATCACCGGTGCGCTGCATCTGCACGGGTCTGACGGCGAGCGCGGCGGCCATCGTGCTGCTGGCAGCGACCAAGGAAAATCGCCTCAGCCTGCCGAACTCGCGCTTCCTCATCCATCAGCCCTCTGGTGGCGTGCGGGGCTCGACGGCCGACATCGAGATCGAGGCAGACCAGATCCTGAAGATCCGGGAGAGAATCAACAGGCTCATCTCCGGCGAGACCGGCCAGCCCCTGGAAAAGGTCGAGCAAGACACCCGGCGCAATTACTGGATGGACGCTGAGGCAGCCGTCGAATACGGCCTGGTCACCCGAATCGTGCAGTCGCGCAAGGACCTGGAGTAGGAGCGGCCGGGCGGCCAGCCGTCACGGTGCCGTTATAATGTCCTGCGCGGAGTAAGTTGGGAAGACGGTCCCTACATCGCCCTCAGTCCCGGAGGTGCAGGCGGTGAAAGCGCGTTCGGAGTGGATTGCTGTCCTCTTGGCGGTTCTTCTTGCGCTCTCGCCGGCAAGAGGTGTGAGCGCTGCCGAAGGCACTCAGTTCGGTCGGGACATCCCGCTGGAGGGCCTCTCCGAGCAGGCGGCGCGGGAGGTCTACGAGATGGTCCTCCATGATGCGCTGGTGAAGCTTGACTACAGCCGAAGTCGAGAGCAGCCTCCGACTCAGGCCGGCGCGCTGACACACCACCGATCGCTGTCCCGCACAGATGCGCAGGGCGGGGAGCGGTTCCTGGTGCTGGGGCTGAAAAGCTACGCGACCCAGGCCGCGCGGTTCTACCTGTGGGGGAAGGTGATCTCGGGCGAGCGGGAAGCAGTCAATCCGGATCTGGACGTGCTGGCCCGGGCTGCGACTGACGCGGCGAGCGCGGCGACCGAGTCTCCCCGCACGTTCACCGTCCGCGAGCTGCGGCGCAAGACCTACCAGCTCAGCTGCGTGGACGTGGAGACCGCCGTGAAGACGCTGCAGAAGCTGGGCTTCAATACCGGCGTGCCCTCCGGACCCCTGTCGGCAGAGAAGCTGCCGGTCGTATTCGGACTCGACCAGAAGAAGATGACCAGCGTTGTGCCCATCCAGGAGGAGAAGACCGAGAGGCTCGAGCAGGCCACCATCTCCGGCCCGGAGGAACGGCTGGTCATCCTCTACCACGGCGCCCAGACCGAGGAGCTGGCCAGGCTGGAAGCGGTTCTGGAAGAGATCGTCGACGTGCCGGCCCGACAGGTCCTGATCGAGGGAATGGTCATCGAGTTGACCGAAGACGACTACAAGGAACTGGGGGCCGAGTGGGAGCTGTTCGGGGACGAATGGCGCAAGGTAACGTTCCTGCCGGAAGAGAACCGGATACCGTTCATCCTCACCTACAACCCGGAGTACACGCCGCCGGCGGATCTTGCCGAGCGGATACGCACGACGGTCCGGATGGTTATCGAGGAGGGGAGGGCCGAGGTACTGTCCAGTCCCTCCGTGTTCGTGCTGGACAACAGGAACGCGCGGATTGCCGTCACCGAGGACGTGCCGATCATCGAGGAGAGCGTGATCTCCGATAGCCGCTCCAAGTTCAACGTGCGCTTCGAGCAGGTGGGCATCGAGCTCAACATCAAGCCGCGCATCAGCCGGGACGGCGCCACGGTCGCGATGCAGGTCATCGCCGAAGTGAGCGAGGCGCCGGAGTTCCTGGAGCGGGGGGGTGAGGAGGTGGCGCCCCTGATCAACCGGCGCAAGGTCTCGACCATAGCCCGAGTGCGGGACAATACCCCGTTCATCATCGGCGGACTCATACGGAACCAGGAAGCCACGGAGCTGGATCGGATACCCTGGATCTCCCGCATCCCCGTGCTGGGCCGCCTGTTCCAGCGGCGCACCGACAGCCGGGAGAAGCGCGAGGTCATCATCGTACTCACCCCGCGGGTCATGCCCACCGAAGGGACGAACCGTCCCGTGCTGCCGAAGGACACCTCGCGGTTCGACTTCCTGGACAACCGCCTGTTCCGGAACAGCTACCGGGTGAAGGCGGACGACGTCTTCGACCTCGGCTTCCTGGAGAACAACAGAACCATACGGCGCGCCTTTGCCGACGCGCGGCGGCTGGTGAACCGGCACCCCGAATACGCTACTCAGTCTCCCTTCAGGGAGCTGGCGGCCGGGGTGATCCCCGGGGAGGACGCGGTTGTCGTCCGGATGATCTACGAGATCGTGAAGAAGCTGGAACTGCACGAAGCCGTGAAGCCGGAGAACCTCATATTCTTCCAGAAGGAGGCCCCCGTGCCCCTCGGCACCGGGATGGGCTGGCTGCGGGCAGAGCTGGCGTCGGCATCGCCTGAGGGAACGCTGGAGTCCTTCTTCGGGCAGCCTTACCCGAAGCGTGTGCCGGTGCTGCACTTCAAAGTGCCGCCCGGAGGAACGCTGCAGGACGGCCTGCGTTCCAAGAGCGTGCAGCTCCAGTGGGTGGAGGTCGAAGGCGAGGACGCCGCCCGCACGCTGCAGGAGCGCCTGTGCAGTATCAAGGAAGTGGGCAAGGAACCGTGTCCCGAGACGGCTCTGGTGCTGTGCACGCCCGAGGAGCTGGCCCAGTTCGAACGGGCTGCTCGTGAGCACCCCGCCGAATTGGCCTTCAGTGAGAAGAAGCTCCGGACGCCGGCGGGCTTCAGCGTTTCCTGGCTGAAGGGTGTGCTGGCGGACGCCAGCCCGGCGGGCACGCTGGAGTCCTACTTCGCGCGCGGCTACCCGAAAGAGGTGATCGTGTTCCACTTCGATCTGGCCCCGACGGGCGGCCTCCAGACGGCTCTCCAGACGCCCGTGGGCGAGCTGGAGCGCGTCGAGCTGGCCAGCGAGGATGACGCCGGGGACCTGCGTGACCGGCTGATCGAGATCAACAGCCTGGGTGAGGATTACGCGTATCACTCCTTCGCTTTCCCGATGATCGATCAGGGTGATCTGGAACGCCTCCGGCGTGCGGTGGCCATCCGCGAGATCATCAAAGTCAACAACTTCGAGGAACGGCTGGAGCTGAGGGAGTTCCGCGTGGGCCGCCGGATCGTGATTCCGGAACTGGGTGGGGAGGATGAGCGCGTGTTCCTTGTGGATCATCACGTGGCGGAGCTGTTCTTCAAAAGCGACTACTACTATGCTGCGCTGAAGGATAAACTGGAGAAGGGCTATCAGTTGATGGACGAGGCCCTCACCATGGAGGGGATGTGATGAGAGCTGCTGTGCTGCCGCTGCTTGCGTGCCTTGTGGTTGCCTGTGCCGGCTGCGGAACGGGCCGGACGGTGAGTGAGGCGGCGGCTGAGACGCAGCCGCGCCTCCGGGCCTCCTCGCCGATGAGCCGGGTCACGGTGGGCATGTCTGCTGAGAGGGCGAGGTCCCTGCTGGGAGAGCCTTCGGCAGTGGAACGCAGGCACGGCGGGCAGAGACAGGTGTGGTATTACCCGAGCGGAGTGGTGATCCTGAGCGACGACGAAGTGGCGTTCAGCTACTCTCTGCCCGGTTCGCGCAGCTGAGAAAGGAGCCGCAGCCCCGAACGCCCCGTCTCAGGGGTGTTGCAGTAGCATCCGATACACGCGCCGGGGAGGGCTCTCCCCGTCGCTGCCTCCCTGCTACCGGTGCCGCGATGAGATATGGCAGACGATAGAGCCAGGCCGGCGCGCCAGATGGTCGCATTGCTGAAACCGCACAAGCTGGTGCTGGGCGCGGTGATGCTGTGCCTGGTGGCACTTGCCGTGCTCGAGCTGGCGATGCCGGCGGTTCTGGGCTACGTGATGGACAATGTCTTCAAGGCCGAGCAACCCATGGCGACGGCTCTGGCTCGGGAACGCCTGTACCTGCTGCTGAAAGTCCTCGGGGTGGTACTCGGCATCTACGTGGTGAGAAACCTGCTGTATTACGTTTCCCGCCCGCGCATGATCGTCACCGGTGAAGAGGTCGCGTTCGACCTCCGCCAGCGCCTGGTGCGCCACCTGCACACGCTGTCGGTCGATTTCTACCAGCGCAACAACCCCGGCAAGATATCGTCTCGGGTCATGCGGGACGTGCAGCAGGTCAAGCAGTTCATCCAGGACGAGCTGGCCCAGATGATGATCAACGCGTTGATGCTGGTGGTGGGCGCGGCGGTCATGCTGTACCTGAACTGGTTCCTGGCGCTGGTCACCCTGGCGGTGATGCCCTTCCACGTGCTGGTTTACTACCTTTTCCGCAAGCCCATTGCCACCTATGCGCGGGAGGCCAGTGAACGCTCGGCCGACGTGAGCGGTAACCTGGTGGAGCAGTTCGACGCCGGCGGCGCGGCCACGGTGAAGGCGGCCGCCACCCAGCTCCTGGAGCAGGAGAAGATACGCCGCAGCATGCGCCAGACCATGCAGGCCCAGATAAAGCAGAACAGGTACTACACGCTCCAGAAGATCAGCGCGGATCTGCTTGTCGCCGTGGGCGGGATCGTCGTGCTGGGCGTGGGCGGGTACCTGGTGCTGTTCGGCAAGGACCTCACCGGCGGCCAGTTCCTGACCTTCTACCTCTGGGTCGGGATACTCTATCCACGCCTGCTGAGGCTCGTCTCGCAGGCCGGCAAGTTCACCCGGACCGCGACCTCCGTGGACCGGGTCACCGAGATCCTGCAGATAACTCCGGGCGTTCGGGAGAGTGACAGCGCGATACCGGCCGAGATCCGTCGCGGCCGGATCGAGTTCCGCAACGTAAGTTTCGGCTACAACGGCGGGGATCTGCTGGACAGCGTGTCTTTCACCATCGAGCCGGACGAGCACGTTCTGGTCACCGGTCCGAGCGGCTGTGGGAAGAGCACGTGCGTCAACTTGATCCCGCGCTTCTACGATCCCAGGGAGGGCAGCATCCTGATCGACGGAACCGACGTTCGAGATTTCACGCTCGGAGCGCTGCGTCGGCAGATCGGATTCGTTTTCCAGGACTGCTTCCTGTTCAACGACACGGTGATGGCGAACATCCGCTACGCGTGGCCGCAGGCCAGCAACGCGCAGGTTGTGGAAGCCGCTCGGAAGGCCTATGCGGACGAGTTCATCGAGAAGCTGCCGGACGGCTACAACAGCTCGATCGGCGACGGAGGCATCCAGTTGTCCGCGGGCCAGAAGCGGCGGCTGATGATCGCGCGCGCCATTCTGAAGAACCCCCGCATCCTCATCATGGATGAGCCGCTGGTTTCCCTGGACCCGGAGGCGCGCGAGCGCGCAATTGAGGGCCTGGCCAGCCTGATGCGCAACAGAACGGTCCTGACCATCACGCACTATCCTGACGAACTGCCCTATGCCGACAAGCAGATGTATATCTGCGACGGCAAGGTGACGGTCCGCGACGTCTCCGGCAGAATCGTGCACTTCGGGTGAACCGAAGATCGCCTCTCTGGAGCCCGGCAGATATGCCGAAGGCCGCCGACACGCTCGAAACGCTCGTCGTCATACCCACCTACAACGAGCGTGAGAACATCGAACGCCTCTGCCGGGAGGTGCTGCGCCAGGGCGAGGGCGTCGAGGTGCTGGTAGTCGATGACGGATCGCCGGACGGGACCGGTGAGCTGGTGCGGCGCCTGGGGGCCGACGACTCGCGCGTTCACCTTCTGGCGCGTCCGGGCAAGCTCGGCCTCGGGACGGCTCACATCGCCGGATACCGCTGGGCGCTGGCCCGGGACTACGAGCGGGTCATCACCATGGACGCTGACTTCTCACATCCGCCCCAACGCATCCCCGCCATGCTGGAGGCCAGCCTGCGCAGCGAGGTGGTGATCGGCTCCCGTTACTGCGCCGGTGGGGGCCATGAGGACTGGCCGTGGCACCGCATCCTCCTCAGCACGACCTCCAATCTGGTGGCTCGTTTCTGCCTGCGGCTCCGGCCGACGGACTGCACCGGGGCGTTCCGCTGCTTCCGGAGGTCGGTGCTGGAGCAGATCGCTCTGGAGAACATCGTCGCCACCGGTTATTCCTTCCAGGAGGAGATGCTGTGGCACTGTTCGGGGCGGGGCTTCCGGATGGCCGAGGTGCCCATCACGTTCATGGAGCGGCAGGGGGGCACGTCGAAGATGTCCCTGCGGGAGATACTCGGAGGAGTTCTGACCGTGGTGCGGCTCGTGTTCACCCCCACGGGGCGAAAGCTCCCGCAACACACCTGCTGAAGGCGGCCGGAAGGGGTTTGCACCGCGTCCAGCGTGTCGCTAACATACGCGGGGGCGGGATGAGATGACGCCTGCACGGGAGGGAGATGTGTTGGCCAGGACATCTGTGTGCGTGGTCGTGCTTGTGATCGGCGTTGGCATGCTGGCTGGCTGTGCGTCTCCCACCAGGGAGGAACTCGAGTCGGCGGATCGCACACGGGCAGAGATATCCGAGGTCGTGGAGCAGTTCGCCGATGCGCTGCGGAGCAAATCGGTGACAGGGCTCCGGGCGCTCCTGGCTCCCTCGCTGCCGCCCAGTGAGCGCATGCGGCTGTGCGTGGCGTTCGAGCAATCCAGCTGGCTGAAGCGCCATTCCGACTACGCTGTCGAGGAGGAGCGTGCGTCGGCCGAGGTGGACAGCGGGGACTGGGCTGGAGGCTGCTTCTGGCTCGGGCTGCCCGAGCCAGAGCGAGGCGGGGGTGACCGCCGTCTGAAGCTGGTCCGCCAGGAGGGCCGGTGGTGGATCGAGGATATCGAGTTGCCCCAGCCCGTCTCCGGCGATCGGCTGGACCCCCCGGAAGACGTCGCGGCGAGGCTCAGGGCCCAGGTCCTTCCCATCATGGAGGCCCTGCGAGGGGGGCACATAGGGGAGGTGTACTACCGGCTGCCTGACAAGCCCGCCTGCCGCTACCGGTTGCCGGAGCTGACCTTCATGCAGAAACTCATTGATCGTCCCGGGGCCATCTCCATCTTCAGCGACCTCCAGGCCTTCGACAAGCTGGATTTCATCGCCTGGCCCGATCCGTCCGACCCTCTGGAGATCGTCTATCTTGCCCCCGGATCAGTGGCCGCTGTTTACCGACTTCCCTATAGCTGGGGCGGGGAGGAGCCGACTGAGCCGGAACTGCTCGACCTGAAACTGGTCTTCATGAAGCAGCGTGAAGGCTGGACGTTCTACAGGATCGAGATGTCGGGCAAGGCCATCCCCTATAGCTGACCGCCATGGTGTGCCCGGGCAGTGAACAGACCCACCTCACCAGACTCCTGGTCGGCGAGGTGGAGGCGGGCCGGACGCTGCTGGGGTTCCTCAGCGGGCGGCTGATAAACGAGTCGAAGGCCACTCTTCGCCGACTGACCGGCGAGGGGCGCGTGCGCGTGAACGGAAGCGTGCAGCCGTCCACCTGCCGGCTCGGGACCGGTGATGTGGTGGAAGTGTCCGCTGCACTGTCGGCTGCTCCACCACCCGAGCAGGTCCTCCCATTGCGGGTTCTCTATGAGGACGCAACGCACCTCTGCCTTGACAAGCCGGCCGGCTGGCCGGTTCTGCCGGGCCGCGACGGCCGGGACGCCGAGCTCTACCATTCGGTCATCGCGTACCTCAACCGGGATGCGCCCCCCGAGGGGCCCTATCTGCGTCCGCACGTCGTCCACCGGCTGGACCGGGAGACGACCGGGGTGCTGCTGGTGGCCAAGGACGCGCCTGCCGCACGGGCCCTCAGCCTCCAGTTCCAGCGCAGGGAAGTGCGCAAGGAGTACCTGGCCGTGGCCGAGGGCGTCTTTCCCCGCGCGGAGGCGCGCCTGGAGATCCCTCTGGAAGCTGTGCCCGGCAGCGTCCTCCAGATGAGGCCCGCCCGCAAAGGCGGGAAGCCCGCCGTTACGGTGGTGGAAGCGGCGGAACGCTTCGGGCACTTCTCGTTGCTTCGGCTCACCCCGCATACCGGCCGCCAGCACCAGATCCGGGTGCACCTTGCGGCAACCGGCTACCCGCTGGCGGTGGATGGCCTCTACGGGCGCCGGTGGCGGCTGACGGGGGCCGAACTCAACCAGATCCTGGGGCGTCGGGTCTGCTCGCCGGACAGCATCGTCCTGGAGCGCTGTCCGCTGCACGCTGCATCCATCCGTTACCGCCATCCCGGGAGCGGTGCGGAGATGTGCCGGGAGGCGGCCCTGCCGGCCGACATGCGGGCCCTGCTGGAGGCGCTGCGGGGCGAGGATCCACCGGAGTGATTACCGTTGCAATCGGGCTGAAGCGACCGTTACCTTGGACTCTGTGGGCAGTTGCTGCTCCCAGCGCCGGGAGGCGCACGTGACGGCCAGACAACCGGTTATCATCATGATCCAGGGCCCCGAGCCGGGCAGCTATCACAAGCTGCCTGACAACCGCGTCACCACTATCGGCCGCTCCTCCCGCAACTCGGTCCGGGTCGTCAGCCCCAGCGTCAGCCGCTTCCACTGCGAGATCGCATGCGTCAACGGAGAGTGGATCCTCAGCGACCTCAACAGCAAGAAGGGCACCATTGTCAACGGGGAGCCGGTGGCTGACAGGACCGCGCTCAGACGCGGTGACATCATACGGCTCAGCTCGGCCGTCTTCCGGTTCGACCGAGTCTCCGAGAGCGTCCAGGAGGACGGCGCGCTGGTGGCCATCCGGGAGGCGGAGCTGGACAGCAAGCTGCGGGTCCGGGGTGCTGTCACGGGCTCTCTTGACGATATCAGGGAGAGGAGCCGCCTCGCCGCGAGCCCATCGTCCCGCGAAGGTGGCCGGCCGGCATACTCGATCGCGAGGAACCTGACGTTCCTCGCCGGCGTCGTGGTGGCCGTCGCCGCCATCGCGGCGGGGATCCTTCTGGTGGCCTACTCCCGGCGCGGAAGCGCGCCGACAGGTGCCACTTCTGCGGAAGGTGAGGCGGCGAGGGCGCGCCGGCAGGCGACGGCTTCCATCCAGGCGGGCCGAACAATGGAGGGGCTGAGAGAGCTGGCCAGGATCCCCGCCCAATACCCCGGTACCGAAGCCGCCAGGGCAGCCGAGCGGCAGTATGAAGCCACGCTCTGGAAGCTGATCCAGAAGGGCTTCGACGAGATTGTGCGCCATGAGGAGCAGGGCCATTACAGTGCGGCCCTGCGTGTCTGTGACCGGCTGGCGGACCTGCCGCCTGCGCAGGGGGCGCAGGCTCTCGTTCGGCGGCGCAGGGACTACACCGAACGCCTGGCTCACGCTGCCTTCCGCCACGTGCAGCGCCGGGCCGATGAGATGGCGCGGAGGGGTGAGCGGGCCAGGGCGCTGGAGCTGTACCGCGCGGCGCGGGAACGGATCGGCCTCCCCGAACTGGCCGCCCGGGCGGGCGCCCGGATTGCCGAACTGGAGTCTTCCCTCTGAAGGAGGAGCGGGCCGTGTCACCGGAGGGTCGCCAGTCGCTGAAGACAAACGCAGAGCGGCTCGTGCAGATGTCCGTCCTCGGCAAGGTTGCCGACCCCGTCAGCAGCGGGAGGTGGCGCCTGGACCCCGACGGCATGCCGACAATGCTGCCGGGCGTCGGCGGGATCACCTACAACTGCAAGGTCGGTGACAGCGCCCTCGACTGGAGGGGGGACCACGTCGAGCCGGGCGTCTCCCTCAAGAACGACGACGCCGACAAGAACACGGCTCTGAACACGTACGCCTGTGTGGGCAACGTCGGACGAGTGGTCTCCGGAGACGGCAAGGGCGAGGAAGGCGTCGTCACGGGGAAACACGGGGGCGTAGAGCACGTCATCATGGACTTCGCCGACTCGACGCTGGAGAAGCTGGTGGTCGGGGACAAGGTCCAGATACGCGCCTTCGGACTCGGGCTGGAGTTGCTGGACGTCCCGGAGGTGACCGTCATGAACCTTGACCCGGGGCTGCTGGAAAGCATGCGTCCCGAGCTGAGTGAGGGCAGCCTCCGCCTGCCGGTCACCCATCGCCTGCCCGCGCAGTTGATGGGCAGCGGCAGTGGCAAACCGCACACCTTCGCGGGCGACCAGGACATCCAGATGTTCGGCGAAGGCGTCATTGAGCACTACGGGTTGGCTAACCTTCGCCTCGGCGACGTGGTTGCCGTGGACGACGCGGACTACACCTACGGACGCTCGTACCGGCCCGGCGCCGTCAGCATAGGAGTGGTCGTGCATTGCCGCTGCACGCAGGCGGGGCATGGCCCGGGCCTGACCGCTCTGATGGCCAGCCGCAAGGGGCGCATCGAACCGGTGATCGATCCGTCGGCCAACATCGCCGAGCACCTCGGGATAGGCCGCATGCGGGGGGAGCAGTAGCGGGACGGTTGGGAGCATGGAAGAACGCGCATTCGGCAAATTCACGCTTCTCGAACACGTCGGCAAGGGGGGTATGGGAAGCGTGTACCGCGCCCGGGACAACAAGACCAAACGTGTGGTCGCCGTCAAGACCTTCCAGTCTGGGGAGGAACGTGAGCCCGAGCTGAGCCGCACTCTGCGCGACCGGGAGGTGCAGATGCTGCTCAGCGTTCAGCACCCGAACATCGTGAAGTACTTCGAGTCCGGCCACGTGGAGGACGACTACTACTACACGATGGAGTTCGTCGAGGAGAGTCTGCTGAAGCTGCTGCGGGCCGAGGCCGAACTCAGCCTGCTGGACAAAGTGCATATCCTGCGGCAGACGGCCGGTGCCCTATCGGCCATCCATCACCAGGGCATCGTTCACCGGGACGTGAAGCCGGGCAACATCCTGCTGGACAAGGACCCCAACCAGGCCCTTCACGTCAAGCTCACCGACCTGGGCATTGCGAAGAACGTGCGTGAGCCGGACATCGTCCGTGAGCAGACGCACCGCCGCATACCGGGCACGCCCCGATACCTCTCGCCCGAACAGATACGGATGGAACCGCTTGACGGGCGGTCCGACGTGTTCGGCCTGGGGGTGCTGGCCTACGAAATGCTGGCCGGGAAGAAGCCCTTCCAGGCGGAGGGCAAACGGGACTACCTGAAGGCCAACGTCGAGCAGCAGCAGGGGCCGCTCGAGGAGCTCGACGGTGAGGTGCCGCCCTTCCTCAGCCGGATAGTGGACCGGATGCTCGCCAAGGACAGGGAGCAGCGCTACGACTCGGAGGCGCTGGCCCGGGACCTGGAGCTGGCCCAGCAGCACATCGTCAGCGGTGCGCCCCTGGTGGAGCGCACGAACCCCGCCTCGCTTTTCTACGAGCCACCCGAGCGCCGGGAGGTCGATCAGGAGCCATCCCGGCGTATCGCTCCGGTCTCCTGGTGGCTGGCGGCCGCCGTCTGCGTCGTGGGGGGGCTGGCGGTGGCCCTGTTCTGGCCGGCTCCCCCGGAGGGCCCACAGGGGACCGGCCCGCGGCCGGACCAGCCCGAGGACGTGTTGGCCGAGGCGGAGTCTGCTGTCTCGGCGGGACGCTACTGGCAGGCACTGGCGTTGCTGGAGCGGTCGTCCTCGGGTGCGGGAGACGGAGAGCATCCGCGGCGAAACGAACTCTCGTTCCAGGCCCAGAATGCCCTGGCCGAGGGCGCCGGCTCGTCCGCCCGAACCATGCTGCAGGAGGGCCGGGTCGAGGAGGCGGAAATCATGCTCCGCCGCATGGAGGCGTTCTTCCCGGACTCCCCTCACACGCTGCGGCTGGAGGACGAAATCGCCGGGGGAGAGACACCGCCTCCCGACGAGGGCCGGGAGGGATTACTGGCGGTCGCGGACCTGGCCCGGCAGGGGCGCTTCGAGGAAGCGCTCGTCGCGGCCCGGAAGCTGCTCGAGCAGAACAGATCCGATCCCGGAGAAGCGGCCGCCGCCCGCCAGGCCCTGCATGACGTGTTCGATGTGTGGGCCGGGGAGCTGACGAAAGGCCCGGCCGACGCGGCGGCCATCGAAGCTTTCTTTGCCGCGCTTGGCGAGCACGGCTTCGGGCAGGAGGGCGGGCCGGACGCCGAACGGCGGGCGCGCCTGCACCTGCGGCTTGCGGAGCAGTACAGGAGCCGCGGCGAGTACGAACGAGCTCTGGCGCAGTACGAGCTCACCGGCCGTACGGGTGAACCGGCGATCGCGCGGGAGGCCGAAGCCGCCGCCGGGCGGCTGCGCGCCCGACTCAGGAGTCTGCCGCTGGCTGCGGAGCGCTTTGCCGAGGAACTGGCTGAGCAGGGGCTGCGCAGCCCGCTGTGGCGGGGGACGCGCGGGTCGGAACTCACGCGCGACGGTTGCCGGCTCGCGGTGGCGGCGGGGCACGGTGAGCCCTCCGAGCTGCGGACGCTGCGGCCGGTCCGGAACCTCGGTTTCACTGCCAGCGTGGAGTTCCGCGTCGGCGAGGGCGTCCGCTCCG
>JASFTU010000001.1:0-24883 GCA_050050635.1 Candidatus Brocadiaceae bacterium | reverse complement strand
CGGCGGTACATATCCATCAGAAGGGCATTGAGTTCCGGGTGGCGGTCCACGAGCAGTTCGCCGTGTGAGTAGGTCTCGGCATACTCACGGCGGAAGGGGATCCGGCCGACCACGGGCACGCCGACGTGGTCCGCATAGCGCTGGATCAGTTCGTCCGAGCCGTCCGACCTGTTGACGACGATGGCGCACGGAACCCCGACTCTGAGGGTGACGCCGACCGCAACCCGCAGGTCACTCAGTCCGAAGGGCGTCGGCTCCGTGACGAGCAGCGCCAGGTCGGAACCTCGGACGGCCTCCACGACGGGACAGGCCGTGCCCGGCGCAGCGTCTATGATGGTGCAGTCGCCGGGCCGGATGTGGCTCTTGACCGCCGCCACGACGGCGGGCGCCAGCGACTCGCCCACGTTCAGCACTCCGTGCCCGAAGGCAAAGCCCCGATGATCCGGCGCAAGCTGCACGCGGCCTATCTCGGACTCCCGTTCGGCCATCGCTCCTTCGGGGCACACGAAGCTGCACACCCCACAGGCGTGACAGAGCTCCGGGAACAGCAGGACGCGGCCACGCACCACGGCGATGGCGTTGTAGTTGCACGCCTCGCCGCACCTGCCGCAACCGGTGCAGCGTTCCTCGTCCCAAACGGGCTTCAACGCCTCCACTGCCAGGTCCTGCGTGAAGCGGGGCCGCACGAACAGATGGTCGTTCGGCTCCTCAACGTCGCAGTCCAGCAGGCACACCCTCGGCCTGAGTTCCTCGCTTCGCGCCAGCACGGTCGCCAGGTTGACGGCAACCGTGGTCTTGCCCGTGCCCCCCTTGCCGCTGGCAACGGTGATGACCACCGGATGGGCTCCACCTGTCAGTGGTCGCAGATGTTCTCACCTGTCTCCAGCCGGCCTGTTGCGTAGCGTTCGACGATGCGCTCGGGCTCCTCATGGGGAGCACCGATGACGACCTCGATGCCGGCCCGGGCGAACAGGTCCTGTGCTCGGCGCCCCATGCCGCCCGCGATGATGGCTTCGGCGCCCTGGTCCCTGAGCCATCCGGGAAGAAGGCCGGGACGGTGCGGCGGCGCCTGGAGTCTGTCCGACTCTTCGATCGAGCCGTCCTCCCGGTTTACGTCGAATATCGCGAATTCCTGGCAATGGCCGAAGTGGCGGGCCAGCAGCCCGTCTGCGAGCGGCAATGCAACGCGCATCAGTTCTCCTCTCCAGGCGCCTCGGCGCCCAACTCGATGATTGGTTTCATAGCACTCTGGAAGGCACGGGTGGCGGGGCTGTCCGGTCGGTGCTCGACGAAGGGTTCACCCTCATCCGAGCATCTGACGACCTCCGGGTCGATCGGCACGGCTCCGAGGAAAGGCACGTTCATGCTTACGGCCAGCTTCTGGCCGCCGCCGTCGCCGAAGATGTTCGCCGTCTTTCCACAGTGCGGGCAGACGAACCCGCTCATATTCTCCAGGACACCCAGAACGGGGAGCTCCAGTCGCCGGCAGAACGTGATGCACTTGCGCACGTCGGAGACCGCAAGTTCCTGAGGAGTGGTGACGACGATGGCGCCGGTCGCGTCGGGTATGAGCTGGCATATGGACAGTGGCTCATCCCCCGTGCCCGGCGGGAGGTCCACCACCAGGAAGTCCAGCTCGCCCCAGTCCACGTCCGCCAGCAGTTGCCGGAGCACGTTCATCTTCAGTGGACCTCGCCAGATGACCGCCTCCTCCGGCGCCCGCACCAGGAACGTGATGGACATCACCTTCATGTGCGGCCCGTAGACGGCGGGCAGGATATCCTCACCGTCCGAGAGTACCTGGGCGGCGCTCAGGCCAAGCAACCTGGGCACGCTGGGACCATGCATGTCGGCGTCCAACAGCCCCACCCGGAGCCCGGCCCCGGTCAGGGCGACCGCCAGGTTGGCAGCCACGGTGCTCTTGCCCACGCCGCCCTTCCCGGACAGGACCACCACGACGTGGCGAATGCCGGACATGCGCTCCTGTAGCTTGCGGTTCTGGCGCTCCATCTGCTCGCGGCGCGCCTGGTCGGTCCCGGCCTCGCCGGGGCGACTCCCCTTCATCTGATCCTCCCGGGGCTGCGGCCGCGGCGAGCCCTGCGCTACCGGACCCCGCTCCCGCTGCCCGTCACGCCGACTTGCCAGCGGTCACCACCGGGGCGGAACGTCGGCTTCGTCTGCCCGCTCGAGTTCGCCCTGCCGGAAGGCCGCGATGGCATCCTGCACGGTGCCGTCGGCACCCACGGCCACTTTCACTTCACCGGCCTTCAGCACGGAGAGCGCCTTCGGACCGATGTGGCCGCTCACCACCCAGTCGGCTCCGCGCTCCACGACGGTCCGCGCCGACTGTATGCCCGCACCACCGGCCGCATTGACGTTCTGTGCGTTGTCGATTGCCTCTACGGCCTCGGTGTCCTCATCGTAGATCAGGAAGTACCTGGCCCTCCCGAAGCGGGGGTCGACCGGGGAGGAGAGTTCGGGTCCCTGACTGGTGATACACAGTTTCACTTGTCTTGCTCCTGTCTGACTGTGAAGTGCGGGGAGCATCCCCGGGAGCAGTTGCTTTGTTACGCTCCCGGAGATGCGCCGCCGGTTGGGGGTGGCTCAGGATCCTTCCTGCTCCAGTTCCTCGATACGCCGGCGAATGTCGCCCAGAGCGTCCTCGAGGTACTCGGCCTGGCCCTTCAAGGCTTCGAGTTCCTGCTCCGGCGTCGGGCCGACGCCCGGTGGTGCGGCATAGGGCGCCGCATACGGCGCCCGGCCACGCCCCGGGGCAACCCCACCGAAGGCGGGCAATCCCTGAGCGCTCCTTGCCCATCCGGGCAGGCCCGTGGCATAGTACCAGTTACGGCGCCCACGGCCGCCGCCCCGGCCCCAGAAGCCGTAGCCGCCTCTCGGCCCGGGATTCATGTAACCGGGCACGGGGTAACCGGCGCAGTAGCCGGCCGCCCGTCCCGTCATGGGTCCCATTCCGGCAGGTCCAGTTCCGTCTCCACCTGGCATGACATGCACCTCCTTAGATAGTGAGGTTCGCTTCTGGTCCATCCACTTACCGGGACCATCCCCCCGGCTGCCGCGACAGTCCGTCGGGGCTCTGCCGCGGGCACCGGTCTGTCTCTACGTTCCTTCTCGAGTGTCTCCGTGAATGTCCCGCTGAGGGCGACACTGCCTGCTCAGCGCTCCCGAGTCATGGCCGTGCCGCACTTCGGGCATTTCGTCTGGTAGCAGGGCACACCGCGCTGATGCGACTTCTTGGTTCCGCAGTTCGGGCAGACGCAGTTGCCGCCCGGGCCGGCGCCGAAGCCTCCCTTGCGGCCACGCCCGCCTCCTCCACCTGCACCTCGACCTGCTCCGGCTCCCATGGCAACTCCTTTCCTACCAGGTTCTTCCGCCACGCCAGCGGCGGCGGCGACCCCGACCGAACGGCGGGGCGAACGAGACCGGCCCGCCCTCGATCAGCAGTGCCCGCCCCTCCACCAGGGCCTCCCCCACCGTGTGGTGGGCCTCGGCCAGCATGCGGCTCACGGTGGGCCGCGAGACGCCAAGCCTCTCGGCCACCTCCTCCTGGTTGAGCCCCTCGTGGTCGGCCAGCCGGATCGCCTCGTACTGATCCAGCGGGAGCACACAACGCTCCAGGCCCCGCGCCGGAACCCCGGCCGGCTTGAACACGGCCGCCGGTGGTCGGTGGCGGACAAGCCTTGTTTTCTTATTCCTGGGCATCGGTCTCGATTATGAACATATGTTCATTATAAGCCCTCGGCTCGATCTGTCAAGTCGGATTCCTGGTTTTCTCTCACTTCTGTGCTGCGGGCCTTGACACGGAGCCGATGCACGGTAGAATGTCCGTGTGGTAAACAATTCTTTGTCGGTCGTGAATCATGGCCGCCAGCCGTCTGATCCAGTCCGTGCTCCGCGCCCTCGACGTTCTGGTCGAGCTGGCCGGTGAGCCGGAGGGGGTGGCCCTCAAGGAGCTGGCCGGTCGGCTCGGCCTGAAGCCGCCCACGGCGCACAAGGTGCTGCGCACCCTCGCCGCGCGGGGCTTCGTCGAGCGGCACACCGGACCCGTGCGTTACGCCCTCGGGCCGGTGGTGTTCGACCTGGCCCGCGCCCGGTGGGAGGGCGGCCTGATGGAGCGCGCTGCAGAGGTGGTTCGGGACCTTGCGGAGCGCTTTCCGGCGGCCACGGTGACCTACTCCCGGCACATCGGGGAGGCAGTGGTCGCGGTGCTCCGCACGAGCCCGGAGAGGCCGGGCTTCATCCAGCGGGACGCCACTCGTTCCATGCATCCCTACGGCACGGCCAGCGCCCTCGTGTTTCAGGCGTACTGGACGGAGGAGGAACGCGCCGCCTACCGCCGGCGGCATCCCTTCTGGGAGCACGGTGCCCACCTGTGGGACACCATCGAGGAGGTGGAGGGCTTCCTGCAGGAGGTGCGCTCTTCGGGCTACGCCGCGCCCCGGCTATCGGGCAAGGCCATCCTGCCCCTTGCCGTCCCGGTGTTCGGCGCGGGCGGCGTCCTGCACGGTGCCCTGGGCATAGCGTTGCCGGCCGGCCTCTCCGAACGCAGGGCAGAGGCGATCGACGCACTTGTGGAGTCGGCGGGCAGGCTTTCATCCGCCGGCGAACAGACCGTGGAACAGCAGGAGGCCGAGCATGCTGGAAGCAGGGGACGTTAAGAAGACGGCGCGCGCCCTCGGTGCCGACGCCGTGCGGATCGGCTCAATCGACCGCTGGGAGGGCGCGCCCATCCAGATGGATCCCCGCCAGATCATGCCCGAGGCGAAGAGCATCGTCGGCATGGCGTTTCGGGTCATGCGCGGCAGCCTGCGGGGCGTGGAGGAGGGCACTTTCTTCAGCAATTACTCCTCGATGGGCTACGGCGGCTTGAACTGGCTCTACATGCCCCTGGTTGCCATCAATCTCTCGAAATTTATCGAGGACCACGGACATGAAGCTGTCCCCTACGGTCATCTGAGTCCCTGGCGTGGCATCACGGCCGACGGGGCCCTGAAGCCCGACTACAGCCGGCCGGCGGCCGAGGGGCGGGCCGCCCCGGACGTGATGGTGCACCTGCGCATCGCCGGGTTCCTGTGCGGACTGGGCGAGATCGGCTTCTCCAAGATCTTCCTGACCCCCCAGTTCGGCCCCCGACAGCGCCTGGGCATCGTGATCACCGACGCGGAGCTGGAGCCGGACCCCATCTATGGTGGCCCGCAGCTCTGCGACCGGTGCCTGGACTGCGTCCGCCAGTGCCCCATCGGGGCCTTCGATCCCGACAGAACGGTCCGCGTAACGCTCGCCGGCCACGAAGTGGAATGGATGGATCTGGATCTGGCGGCCTGCGACATGGCCTTCCGGGGAGCCGTCATCGATGACGAGGTGGAAGACGAGGAGTCGTACACCACCTTCTGGGGACACACCACCCGTCCCGGCTGGTGGTCGCCCTTCGTGGACAAGCCGCGCAATCTCTACCAGTACGGGCAGGCGATCTGCGGCGCCCGCGGGTGCATGCGCGCGTGCATGATCCACCTGGAGGAGCGCGGCGTGCTGGAGAACACGTTCAGGATGCCATTCCGGCGGAGGAAACCGTGGCGGATCGACTGGTCGGAGCCGGCGCCCGAAGTCAATCCCCGGGCCCCGTCCCAGCCACCCGAGCCCTACTCGGGGGAGTGACCCCGCTCGCGTCCGTTCGAGGGCGATGTCGTGGAACGACCCGGCGTCCGGCCCGGGCCGGTCCGCGAACTGGCCTCCAAGAGGCACCGGCGCTTCAGAGAGGGCAGATGGCCCCGGTGAGGAAAGGGGGATAGCCCCGATGCAGTTCTCTGTTGGGTACCAGCTCAGTGAACCCGGTGAGGAAAGTCTCCTGGAGGTGGTGCGGGATTTCGCCGACCGCATTGACGAGGTCTACTTCCCCTGGGCCGACATGCCCAGTGGCCGGGCGGCGATGGCCAGCCGACGGGGATACACGGACTGGACGGCGCAGCGGCGGCTGGAGGAGGACCTGCGGGCCTTCCGGGAGATGGGCATCCGGCTGAACCTGCTGTTCAACGCGAACTGCTACGGGGGCAGAGCGGCGAGCCAGTGGCTGGAGCAGAAGGTCCTCTCCGCGTTGGACTATCTGCATCATCTGGTGGACGGCGTGGACGCGGTGACCACCACTTCCCTGCTCATCGCCCGGACCGTCCGGCGCAACTTCCCGGAGGTGGACGTCCGGGCGTCGGTCAACATGCGGATCGACACGGTTCAGGCGATGGCCTACGTGGGGGGCCTGTTCGACAGCTACTACGTGAGGCGCGAGTACAACCGCGACCTCGAGCACCTGCGGCGCCTGAAGGCGTGGGCCGACCGGCACGGCAAGCGGATCCACCTGCTGGTCAACAGCGGATGTCTGGCCTTCTGCTCCGGGCAGACGTTCCACGACAACCTTGTGGCCCACGAGCAGGAGGTGGACGAGACCCGCAACGTGCCCGACTGGACGCCGCACGTGTGCTGGAACTACCTGGAGGATCCCGTGCACTGGCCGGCCATCCTGCAGGCGAGCTGGGTCCGGCCCGAAGACCTGCATCACTACGAGGAGATGTTCGGGCAGGTGAAGCTGGCCACCCGGATGCACGCGCGACCCCGGATGGTCGTCCACGCCTATGCCGGGGGACGGCACCGGGGGAACCTGCTGGACCTGCTCGAGCCGGGCTTCTCCCCCGCGGTGGCCCCCCACATAGTGGACAACGAACGCTTCCCCGAGGACTGGTTCGAGCGCACTTCGAGCTGCCGACGCCGGTGCGAGGAGTGCGACTACTGCGGCGAGGTGCTCCGGAAGGTGCTGGTGCGCGCCCCGGGAGCGTGAACGCCGCCGCCGTTGCATCCCGCGCGGGGTTGGATTAACATGGGGGCTTACCGAATCCGGGGGCGTCGCGCGGGCGGTCACGCTGCCCCGCAGGGCCGCCGGGTCGAGTCCATACCGAGAGGAGCAGTCAATGCCGGAGCTATTCTCAGCGCGCGAGCTGATCGAGATCGCGGTCCGCGAGGAGAAGACGGGGGCCACCTTCTACCGGGAGCTGGCGGAGAGCACGGACTCCGCCGAACT
Source organism: Candidatus Brocadiaceae bacterium (assembly GCA_050050635.1). GTDB lineage: Bacteria > Planctomycetota > Brocadiia > SM23-32 > SM23-32 > JASFTU01. Next base: position 17,799 of record JASFTU010000001.1, on the reverse strand, counting down.
CCGTGAGTTCGCCCTGGAGGTGGCACAGATGGAAGACGAGCACGAGGAGAAGTTCCGTCGACTCCTGGACAGGCTGGGGGACTACGCGCCGACCGGAGAGCAGTATCCGGGCGAGTATGAGTCGTACATGTCCTACCTGGTGGAAGGGCGCATCTTCCCCATGGGGGAGGACGGCGAGCAGATGGCCAGGAGGCAGGAGTCCGACCGGGAGGCGGTGGACACGGCGATGTCCATGGAGCGGAACACGTTGCTGTTCTACCATGAGATGCTGCAGTTCGTGCCCGAGCAGGATCGCCCGCTGCTGGAGGAGATCATCGCCGAGGAACGGCAACACGTCACAGACTTCGCCCGTTACAAGGCGGAGCACTTCTGAGTCCCGGGCCCGGCGTCATACCAGGCGCACGTAGAGCGAAGCCACCCCCGCCAGTACGCAAAGCATCCAGAAGGGCTCTCCGTTCAGGATGGCCCTTCGGAGCGACCAGCCACCGAAGCGCCCGGGCGACCCCCGCAACGGCCATTTGAGGGGGAGAACCGCCGGTGTCCGGCTGCGCCACTCCCTCCAGTGCGGGCCGAACTTGTGCTCCATCCTCTTGTCCTCGCGCCGGATTGCCGGGAGGTAGAAAAGCCAGAAGAGCAAAACCCAGGCGCCCACGGCCCACGGGTAACCCGAAGCGATGCACAGCCCGACGGCCAACAGGATGTTGCCCAGATACTGCGGATGGCGGACGAAGGCGTACGGTCCGCCCGTGGCCAGGCTCGAGTCCTTACGGAGGTAGCCGGCCGCCAGCAGACGCACCCCTTCCCCCAGGCCGATGAACGGTATGCCGACCCAGAAGTCCCACTTCCGCGGCAGTGCCCACAGCAGGAGGAGGACGGCGAAGAGGGCACCGGCGAACTGGCGGAACCTGTAGCGACGATTCCTCAGGTCGTACCAGAAGTCGCGTAATCCGAGCTTCATGGCCAGTCCGTCCCGTCTCCCGTGAGCGACAGCCGGCCCGGAGCGCTACTCAGCGCCGAGCCGCGAGATCCGCCTCGACGGCCTGCAGCACGTCCCGGATCTCCTCCAGCACGGCGCGCTCATCGTTCGCGGTCTTCCTGACCTCCTCGAGCCGCTGTTCCATGACCACGAGCTTCACGCTGTTGTTGACCGAGAGCACGGCCGCCATGAACGCGATCAGCAGGCATATCACCCAGCCGATGAGGTACGTCAGTTTCATGCGGGTCGCCTTTCGTCAGATACAGCAAACAGCCCGGCTCGGCTCAGGCGTCTTCGTGTGTTTCCCTGGCCAGGCCCGGCAAAGTGGTGTCCCGGTCGGCGTCGGCGGGATCCTCGAAGAACTGCAGTCGGTAGAGCCGCTCGTACTCGCCCTTCAGTTCGAGCAGTTCATCGTGACTCCCCTGCTCGACTATGCGTCCTTCCTTCAGGACGATGATCCTGTCGGCGTGCCGCACGGTGGAGAGCCGGTGCGCGATCACGAAGGTCGTCCGGCCTTCCATCAGGTTGCTGAGCGCCATCCGGACGAGCATCTCCGACTCCGCGTCCAGGTTCGAGGTGGCCTCGTCGAGGATAAGGATGGGGGCATCTTTCAGAATGGCGCGGGCGATCGTGATGCACTGCCTCTGCCCCCCTGAGAAGCGACCACCCCGTTCCCCCGCCAGCGTCTCGTAGGCCTCCGGCAACTCCTGGATGAACTCGTGGATGTTGGCGGCCTCGGCGGCGGCGACGAGTTCCTCATCCGTGGCGTCCGGCTTGCCATAGCGGATGTTCTCCCCGATGGTCCGGTTGAACAGGAACGGATGCTGCCCCACGATGGCGATCTGGCGCATGAGACTCTCGCGCTTGATGCGCCGGACGTCCACCCCGTCTATCCTGACCGCCCCCTCCTCCACGTCGTAGAAGCGGGGGATCAGGTCGAGCATGGTGCTCTTGCCGGCCCCTGTCTCACCGACAATGGCGTACATGCTTCCGCAGGGCACGAACAGCTCAATGCCGCGCAGCACGGGCTCGTCATCGTAAGCGAACCAGACGTTCTCGAAGGCGACGCCCTGCCGGACGCCACCGATCTCGATCGCGTCCGGCCTGTCCTCTATCTCGGCCTTCTTCCCCAGCAGGTCGAACAACCGGCTCACCCCCGCCAGGCTTTCCTGCAGGTCGTTGTATGCCCTGACGATGCGGCGCACCGGACCGGCCGTGGCGGCAAGGGCGGCAACGCACTGGATCATCCCCGCCACCGTGAGCTTCCCCTGCTCGACCAGCCGCCCGGCAAAGACGACCACGAAGGCCAGCAGCAGCACCAGGAGGAACTCGGGCAACATGTCGGCCAGTGCCCGGGTCCGCACCAGCTTGAAGGCGCGCCTGAGCTGTTGATACGTGCGGGAGCGGAACTGCTCGTTCTCCTCCTCCTCCCGGTCGAATGACTTGACGACCCGGATCCCCTGGAGCATCTGCGTGATGGAGTCCGTGATGTCGGCCAGCCTCTCCAGGTTCTTCTGGCTGTGTCGGCGAATGCGGCGGCCGTATCGCCCCTGGACGAGTACGATCACAGGGAAGCACGCCACGACCAGCAGAGTAAGCTCCCAGCTTGCCAGCACGGCCACGCTGAAGAAGCCGATCAACAGAAGAGGCTGCTGGACTATCTTCCCGAAGAGGAGTTTCAGGGCATTCTGCGCGCTGTGGATGTCGTTCGTGAGCCGACTGACCACCTCGCCGGTGCGCTGCCGGCCGAAGTAACCCAGAGACAGGCCCGAGAGGTGCTCGAAGACGGCCATGCGCAGATCGGCCATGATCCGCCACACCGCCTTGCGGTGCAGGTACTGGTAGGCGAAGCCGGACCCGAACAGCAGCGGCGCGATCCCCAGCGCCATCAGGATGGCCAGTTTCTTCAGCCTGTCCCCACTCCCCAGCCAACTGATAAGCTGCTTCAGCCCGGGCAGGTTCAGCACGCGCTCCCTGGCCCGGTCCCGCCACTCATGGAACGGCTCCTCACGCACCGGCGTGGTGGGTTCCTGCTCGGCAGCGACGGGCACAACCGCCCCGGGCTCCTTCTGCTGGAGGCTATTCAGGGCGGGCTTCACCAGGATCAGCACGTTCACGTTCATGGCCGCCGACACGAGCAGCGCCAGCACGGCCAGCAGGATCAGTTTCCAGTGCGGAGCGGCGAAGCGGTAGAATCCCACCAGGTCCGAGTAGTCGCCCCGCTTACGCGAACGCGCCATAGTTGCCCGTCGAGAGAGTCAGCGGAAGGTGGACAGCGGGCCGTTCGCACCGCTCCCCTATAAGCATGCAATATATCGCACGCGCTAACATAGCGTCAAGGCTGCGAACCCCGCCGCCGGCCCGCAACCGCCCGGAACCCCTACCTCAGCAGGGCCAGACTGAGTGCCATCGTCGCCATGCCCGCCAGCACACCGATGATGGCCAGGTGGTGCTTGCCGTAGGACTGCGCAACCGGGAGCAGCTCGTCGAATGCGATGTAGATCATGAAGCCCCCCACCGCACACAGCGCACAGGCCAGCACCGTGGGGGTGAGGAATGGCAACAGAAGCAGCCCTGCGACCAGGGCCCCGACCGGCTCGCTGACGCCCGAGAGGAACGACCACAGAAAGGCACGCCTGGCGCTGCCGGTCGCCGCGTAAACGGGCGCTCCCACGGCGACGCCCTCGGGGATGTTGTGCACCGCGATCGCGACCGCAATGGACACTCCCAGCGAAGTGTCCTGCAAGGTGCCCGCGAACGTCGCCATGCCCTCCGGGAAGTTGTGGATGGCCACCCCGAGCGCCACCAGCAGCGACATGCGACGCAGGGGGACGCCGCTCTCCCCCGCCCCCTTCCCCGACTCCAGGATGTAGGAGTGCGAGACGAGGACGTCGATGAGGAACATCACCAGGAACCCGGCAAACAGGGCCAGGTGTGCGATGGCAAACGCCGTCAGTTCGCCGCCGGGCCCGGCGGCCAGCGTGGCCATCCCGCCGTGGAGCAACTCCACGTAGGAAACGTGGATCATCACGCCGGCGGAGAACCCCAGTGCCAGGGCCATGTACCTGGGGCCCGGTTCGCGCCAGATCACCGCCAGCAGGCTGCCCAGCGTGGTGGACAGGCCCGCCCCGGCCGTCAGCAGCGTGGCTGTGAGGTATGCCTCGGGGAACATCCGGTGCAAACGGCCCTTATACGCAAAGGCCGCTCGCGCTGCAAGCGTTGACTTCCGCGCGCGGGGGCCCCTACAATGGGCACTCAGAAAGGCCTGAGCACAGCCGTCCGGAGTGGGAGCGGCGTGGAGTTGAGCAGCGAGGAACAGGAACTACCCGAGGGCAGCGGTGGACTGACGGAGGGCGCGGAGCTTGAGGGGGTCTGCCTGCGTCGCCTCGTCGCCGCTGACGCGTTCAGCTCGCTGTGGTTGACGGACTCCCTGGAAGAGGGTGTCTCCGATTCCTGCATGAGGGTGATCCCTGCCGCGCACCTTCAGTCCCCCGACGCGGAGCGTCGGTTCACCTCCGAGCTGAACTTCTGGCGGGAGCTGCGCAGTGAGCACGTGGTGGATCTCTACCACTGCGGCCGGCGGGGAGACTACTACTTCATGCAGATGCGCTACATGCCGGAGGGGTCTGCGGCGGAACAGAGCGACGCGTGGCTGGAGTCGCACGTCATCGAGTTTGCCCGTGACCTGGCCGAGGCACTCTCCGCCCTGCATCCGCGCCTCGGCGCTCACGGCAACCTCAAGCCGTCGAACGTCTTCCCCGTGCGCGGCAAGGGTGTCCTGATCAGTGACTTCCTGTTGCCCCTCTGGCTGGACGAACTCGAGAAGGACGGGGAGCGTCTCAGGACGCGTCTCCGCCACCCCTACCGTGCCCCGGAGCAGCAGATCAACTCCCGGGACTACGACACCCGTTCGGACATCTACTCCTTCGGCCTGATACTGCTCCGCTGCCTCACCGGCAAGGTCGTGGAGGGCGCTCCGGGCACGGCCTCGGCTCCCTGGCCGGACATCCTCCGGCCGATCGCCGATCGCTGTCTGGCGCCGGAGCCGCGCAATCGCTTCGGCGATGGTCAGGAACTGCTCGAAGCCATACGCAGCGTCCGGACCAACCGCACCACGAGCTTCATGGCCGCGCTCGTCGGTGACGCGGCCCAGGGGCCGTTGGAAACCGACCGCGAGCACGAGGCGGCAGACCGTGTGGCACAGGCAGAAGCCGCGATCGAGAAGGGTCGGCTCCACGCCGCCCTGGACCTGCTGGAGTCCCTGCCACCGGACACGCCCGGCATCGAGACACTGCTGGACGAAGTTGAGCGGCGTCAGGAGGCCAGCGACGACCTGGCCGCTGAGGCGGTGCGGCTGGCCGGAATGGGGAAAACCGACGCGGCCATCGACACCATCGAACAGGCCGAGAGCCTCTACTGCGACAGCTCGACGGTGATCGCCGTGAGGGAGGAACTGGGCGCCCCCTCGCCGGATGCGCCGCCCGGCGATCTGCCCGAACCCCTCGTGAAGGCTCTTGCCAGCGGTCGCTACGGCGTCGCACGTCCTCTCCTGGAGAGGGCGCTTTGCAGCGGGACCATCACGGAGGAAGTCCGGGAAGCCGTCCGCGAGTTCAAGAGGGGCCGCGTCCGGAAAGCCTTTCTTGACAACGCCCGGGCCGCCAGGCGGGCCTACCGGACCGGCGACCGCAAAACGGCCAGGGAGCACTGGCTGGAGGCGGCCCGATGGCTGCCCAGCGGCCCCGAGAGGGAGAGGCTGCGCCGTATCGCCGTCGCGGCCGGACGGGGTCGCCTCCGCATCGACACAGAGACTCTCGGCGCTCTCGCCGAGCGGGAGCAGGCGACTGCGGAGCCGGCACCGGAACCGGCTCCGCCGGAGCAGACGCCGCTGGCCCCGGAGTTCCCCGACAGAATCCACCGGCTGGCACTTCTGTTCTTTCTCGCCATGGTGATCGTGGCCGTGATGGTCATCCTGCTGGTCCTGCTCAGCTGAGCCTGCGCCGGGCACCGGTTGCTTTGCCGGCCCAGGCGAAGTATAATCAATAGTCGGGCTACGCAGACCGGCCGGAGAGCGTTCTGTCGGGTCTTTCCCCACCCCGCCGCAAACGGCTGAGTGTGCCAACATCCTGCCGGCTGTGCTTGTTGGAGTTCCGGTGCGGAGGCAACGCAGGTGACTCAGTTGGACAGTGCCCGACAGGGCATCATCACCGAAGAGATGCAGCTGGTCTGCGCCGGTGAGGCGCTGCAGGAGGAGGAACTACGCGGAGCCCTGGCGGCCGGCCGCGCCGTTGTCCTTGCGAACACGGAGCACGCGGGCGTGCAGCCGGTGGGCGTGGGGGAGAATCTGCGCACCAAGGTCAACGCGAACATCGGGACCTCACCCACCAGAAGCGACGCGGAGCACGAGCTGAGGAAACTCCGCAGCGCCCTCCGGGCGGGCGCCGATACCGTCATGGACCTGAGCACCGGCCCCGGCATCGACGAGGTCCGTCGAACCGTCCTGGAGCACTCGGATGCGCCGGTGGGCACCGTGCCCATCTACCAGGCGGCCATCGAGGCGGGGGGGCCGGAGCAGATGACCCTGGCCTCCTTTCTGGACGTCTTCGAGCGGCACGCCGGGGACGGCGTGGACTTCGCCACCGTCCACGCGGGCGTCAGCCGGGAGGCGATCCCCATGCTGGAGAAACGTGTCATGGGGGTCGTCAGCCGCGGCGGAGCGTTCCTGGTCCGCTGGATGCGCGTCCACGAGCGGGAGAGCTTCCTCTACGAGCACTTCGACGAGCTTCTTCCCATAGCGCGCGAGTACGACGTGACCATCAGCCTCGGCGACGGGCTGCGGCCGGGGTGCATCGAAGACGCCACGGACGAGGCCCAGTTGCACGAGCTGAGAATCCTGGGAGAGCTGGCCCGCAGGTGCCGGGATGCCGGCGTGCAGGTGATGATCGAGGGGCCAGGACATCTGCCCCTGGACCACATCCAGGAGAACGTGCGCCTGGAGAAGGAATGGTGCGATGGAGCCCCCTTCTACGTGCTGGGGCCTCTCCCCACCGACATCGCACCCGGGTACGATCACCTCGTGGGCGCCATCGGGGGCGCCCTTGCCGGCGCACACGGCGCAGATTTCCTCTGTTACGTGACCCCCAAGGAGCACGTCGGCCTGCCGGGCGAGGCGGACGTGCGGGAGGGCGTGATGGCCAGCCGCATCGCCGCACACGTCGCCGACGTGGCCAAGGGTCTGCCCGGAGCCCGGGAGCTGGACGTGCGTATGAGCAGGATGCGAGCCGACCGGGACTGGGACGCGATGGTGGCGTGTGCGCTCGACCGGGAGAAGTTCGCCGAGATGCTGGCCTCCGAGGAGAAGGGCGACCGGTGCTCCATGTGCGGCGAGTTCTGCGCGGTCAGGCTCTTCCGCGACCTGGCCGAGGAAACTGCGCGGCAGGAGGCGCAACCGCAGTCGATGGATTCCCGGAAGGGGTAGGAGATGACCTTCGAAGACGCCGATGCCTCCGTTCTCAGGGCAGAGATCGACGAGCTAAAGCGGACGCGTCACGCCGTGATCCTCGCCCACGTCTATCAGCGGGCCTCGGTGCAGCACGTGGCGGATGCGGTGGGCGATTCTCTGGCGCTCAGCCGCGAGGCCGTCGAGACCGAAGCAGACGTCATCGTCTTCTGCGGCGTCCGGTTCATGGCGGAGACGGCTGACATCCTCAACCCGGACAAGGTCGTGCTGCTGCCCGAGCCCGCCGCCGGTTGCCAGATGGCCGAGATGGCTTCCGCCCAGCAGGTCCGTGAACGCTTGAAGAAGCTCCCCGAGGGTACGGCCGTCGTCAGCTACGTGAACAGCACCGCGGAGGTGAAGGCAGAGTCCTACATCTGCTGCACCTCGGCCAACGCCGTCGAGGTGGTGGGATCGCTGCCGCACGAGCACGTCCTTTTCGTGCCCGACCGCAACCTGGCCTCCTACGTCGCCGAGGAAACCGACAAGGACATCATCCCGTGGGACGGCCACTGCTACGTGCACGACCCCAACATCAGCCCGGATGCCATCCGCGACCTGCTGCGCCTGCACCCGAACGCGGTCGTGATGGTTCACCCCGAGTGCAGCCCGGCCGTGAGACGCCTTGCGGATTTCGTGGGCAGCACGTCGCAGATGCTCGAGTTCGCCTCCGAGTCGGAGGCCGAAGTCTTCGTTGTGGGCACCGAAGAAGGGCTGCTGCACCCCCTCCAGGAGCAGAATCCGCGGAAGCAGTTCTACATGACCGGCAGCGTGTGCAGTTCCATGCGTCTGACCACGCTGGTATCCGTCCGGCGCGCTCTGGATCGCATGAGCAACGTGGTGCGCGTGCCGGAGGAGGTCCGGGAAAGGGCCTCCGTGGCGCTCACCCGGATGCTGGAGGTCTGAGGGCCGCCTTCCTCCCGCGGAATGCCATGCCGGAAAGGCTCGCGCCATGAGCGATACCCTCGGCATCGACGTCGGCAGCGTGGCAGTCAAGGTCGTCCGGGTCTCCGACGGCCGCCCCGCCGGATGGCACGAGGAGCCCACCCGGGCCAACATCACCGAGCAGTGCCGACGGCTGCTTGAGCAGTTCGGCCCGGCCGTACGCGTCGGTGCCACGGGGTACGGGAGGCACCTGGTCGAGGGAGCCGATCTGCGCGTCAACGAGATCATGGCCAATGCCTTCGGCGCCGGCTGGCTGCAGCGGCACTGGGGCTCTTTGGAAGATATCTTCGACCGCGTCCCCGTTCCCGACCGGTTCGAGGAACCGGTGGGCACCATAGTGGACGTGGGGGGCCAGGACAGCAAGGTCATCACGTTCGACACGGACGGTATGGTGAGGGACTTCGCCATGAACGACCGGTGCGCGGCCGGCACGGGACGGTTCCTCGAGGTCATGGCCGGAGTCCTGGAGGTGGACCTTCCCGGACTGGACGACCTTGCCCTCGGCGCATCGGCGCCCTGCCGCATCACCAATGCCTGCACAGTGTTCGCCGAGTCGGAGGTCGTCTCGCTCCTCTCCGAAGGAGCGGCCAGGGGCAGCGTGGCGGCGGGGGTTTTCGAGAGCATCGCGGACCAGGTTGCCGGACTGGCGGAGCGCTGCACGTGGCGTCCTCCCGCTCTGTTCGACGGTGGACCGTCCCGCAGCCGGGCTCTTGCCCTCGCTCTGGGCAGGCGGCTGGGTTCAGAGGTCTTCGTCCCGCCCGGGGGGCAGTTCGCCACGGCACTGGGCGCGGCCCTGGCCGCAGGGAGCGGGAGGGAGCCCGACCAGTTGACAGCATCCGGCCAACCGGTATCATAGTGAAAACGGGGATTGGGAAATCAGCGGAGGAGCACTCCATGAAGATCGTGCGGAAAGCGGCTCTGGTGGCGTTTGCCGCCGTTGTGACGGCCGCTCTGTCGGTCGCTGCCCAGGAAGAGACCCCGGAGGGCCGAGAAGTGAAAGTGCCTGTCAAGCAGTACAAGGCCCTTGCGCCGGCCGACGTCTACCGGGCGGCCATAGAGAGCAGACAGGCGAACGTGCGCTTCCGCGACGCGTTTGTGCAGATGGTGGACGTTCCGCCGCAGGCGCAGCAGATCGAACTTGGCGGATACACGCACTCCATCATCTTCGGGTTCCGCACCGAAGGCGACCTCATCTGTGCGGTCCCGAGTTCCGGGCCGAACGTCGTCCGAACCTTCTTCGGCATCCCCCAGGACCGTGCCATCCCCGCCGGTGTTCTCCAGGCACAGCCCGTGCTCAACGCGGGGCAGCAGATGACCGTGGAGGGGACGGTGGTCGGCACCTTTGCCGGGCAGAAGTACGTCCTGGTCGACGCCGTTTATCTCGGCGCCGTCAGGATGCCTCGCACCAGCCGTGAGCTCCACCTCTTCCTGCCGGGCAAGCCGGAGGCGGAGGTCGTCACCGGACCGGGCACACAGACGTTCGAGTTCCCCTGCTCACACGCGGAGGGCGAGACGGAGGCCCTGACCGTTACGGTCCAGGCGCTGCGAGCGGAGGAGGTGGCCGCGCAGGTGGCGAACTTGATCGGCCAGATCGAGGGGTTGTCCGCGGGGGCGAAGACCTACGGGCAGTATTCGGCCGGCACGGTGTATCGCCACGCAGGCGCCGACAACCGAATCAACGTGGACTTCACGGACCGGGTCGGCGATGTGCTCTCCCCGCCGCTGCCTCAGGACCTGGCCACTGCACCCACCTTGCGCCGGGGCATGCCCACGCAGGTGCAGATCGAGCGCGCGTTTGGGACCGTCAGCCGGGTGACCTGCCTGGTGCCGGCCACGTGGCCTACCTTGCGCTACCAGGCCGCCAGACTGCTGCCCGGCGAGAGGCTACGCATCCGCGGCACCACCATCGGACCCAGGGGGGCCCGGAATTGCGTCCTGGTGGACTACATCGGCTTCCCCGACGAACAGGAAGCCCGAGGCGACGCGCAGACGTGGTGGGTGCGCCTGCAGGCGGGGGAACAGGAGCGTGGACCCGCCATCTGGGACTACGGGCTCTACAGCTTCAGCGATCTGCCCTGCCGGCACGCGCCGGGCCGGTTCGAGTCCGTCCGGGTGCTGCTGAGCGAGTTCCGTACGATCCAGGTGCCCTCCAGGGAGCGGGCCGCTGCGCAGCCGCCGGCCGAGCCGGCAGAGGAACAACCGGAGAGGCTGGAGCAGTAGCCGTCAGCGCTGCGACGTGGTCTTGACCGCCAGGGCCGAGCCCGCGTCGAATGCCTCCAGGTTGAGGTCGAGTACGCCCGCTTTCGGACCGGTGAAGACCTCCCGCAGGGCCTTCCGGCAGCTTGCCGGCCGCACCAGCCCGCTGACCTCCACGAACGCGCCCAGCATGATGACGTTGCCCACCCGGACGTCCCCCATCTCGGCGGCCCGTTCGGCGGCGGGCACCGGCACCGTTGTGTCCCCCGGCGCCCCCTCGGGCGCCGCCACGTCCACGCCGGAGCTGTTGATGATGAGCCAGCCGCCTTCCCTCAGGCGTGGACCAAAGCGCTCCTGGGAGAGCTGGTTCAGGATGATAAGCGAGTCGGCCTCCTCCACGACCGGGCTGTAGATCGGTCCGTTGCTCAGGACGACCTGGCAGTTGGCCGTCCCGCCCCGTACCTCCGTGCCGTAGGAAGGCATGAAGGTAACCGACCTGCCTTCCTCCATGGCGGCCATACAGAGCAGCTTTCCGAGCGTGAGGATGCCCTGGCCGCCGGAACCTGCGGCTATGAGACGGTGCTCACCATCGAGGGAGCCGTTGTTCTCACCCTGACCCATCTTCACCTGCCTCCAGGTCCCGAACAACGCCCAGCGGGAAGACCTTCGCAATGGCCTCTTCCACGTATCGACAGCTCTCCATCGGGCTCATGCGCCAGTAGGTCGGACAGGGCGAGAGCACCTCGAGGAGGCTGAACCCGACCTCGTCTATCTGGTAGCGGAACGCCTTCCTCAGGTACCTCTTGGTCTCTCGGACCCGCTTCGGGGAAGTCACGGTCGTCCGCACCAGCAGTGCGGGGGAGGCGAGCCGGTCGAGCAGCTCGCACATCCGTATGGGATGGCCGGTCGTGGCGGCGTCTCTGCCCCGCGGGCTGGTCGCCGTCTTCTGGCCGACCAGGGTGGTCGGGGCCATCTGCCCGGCCGTCATCCCGTAAACGGCGTTGTTGATGAAGATGACCGTTATGTTTTCGCCGCGGTTGGCGGTGTGAATGGTTTCGGCCATGCCGATGGAGGCCAGGTCCCCGTCGCCCTGGTAGGTGAAGACCACCCTGTCGGGGCGCATGCGCTTCAGCCCGGTTGCGACGGCCGGCGGGCGGCCGTGGGCGGCCTCGCTCCAGTCGATGTCAATGTAGTCGTACGCCAGCACCGCGCACCCGACCGGAGCGACGCCGATGGTCTTCTCCCGGATGTCCAGCTCGTCCAGCACCTCGGCCAGCAGGCGGTGCATGATGCCATGCCCGCATCCTGCGCAGTAGTGGGTCGGGACGTCCACCATGGCGTCGGGACGGGTGTAGATCGGCGTGGTCTGCTGTTCGGTCTTCTGTTCGATACCCATCTTTGCCTCACTTCCCGGTCGTGCGCGCGGCGGCGTCGGTCCGGGCGAACGTGTCCACGAGGCGCTCGGTCACGGACCCGGCCTGGGGCAGGCGTCCGCCGAGATAGCACATCAGTTCCACCGGACAGCTCCCTTCAACCGCCAGCCGTACGTCGTCCACCATCTGTCCGGCGCTCATCTCCACCACGAGCATGCCGCGCATCCTCCCGGCCAGCTCCGAGAGCTGCCGGGCGGGGAACGGCCAGAGCGTGACCGGCCGGAACAGGGCGACGCGGAACGGAAGTTCGCGCGGTGGTCGCTCGACGATCTGCCGGCAGATGCGCGCGCTGGTTCCATAGGCCACCAGGAGCACGTCGGCGTCTTCCGGCCCGGCCAGTTCGAAGCGCACCTCTTCGCGCTCTATCCTCTCGTACTTGGCCAGGAATTCGTGATGGAACTGCTCCATCTCCTCGACCACGGCGTGGAAGGACTTGACGACGTTCCGCGGCCGGCCGGGCTCTCCGGTCAGGGCCCAGGGCTTCGGCGGAAGCGACGGTTCTGTGAGGTGGTCGAAGCAGACCGGCTCCATCATCTGCCCGATCATCCCGTCGCTGAGGACCGTCACAGGATTGCGGTACGTGTCGGCCAGCTCGAAGGCGAGGTACGTCAGGTCGCCGAACTCCTGCACGGTGGCCGGCGCCAGAACGATGCAGCGATAGTCACCGTGGCCCCCGCCGCGGGTGGCCTGGAAGTAGTCGCCCTGCGCCGGGGCGATGTTCCCCAGGCCGGGGCCGCCACGCTGCACGTTGATGATGACGGCGGGCAACTCGCTGCCGGCCAGGTAGGAGATCCCTTCCTGCTTCAGGCTGATGCCCGGGCTGCTGGATGAGGTCATGCACCGGGCCCCCGCCGCGCTCGCACCGTAGAGCATGTTGATGGCGGCCAGCTCGCTCTCGGCCTGTATGAAGACCCCGCCCCGCAGCGGAAGCTGGTCGGCCATGTAGGCGGTCAGCCTGTTCTGCGGAGTGATGGGGTAACCGGCGTAGAAGCGGCATCCCGCACGGATGGCGGCCTCCCCGGCCATCTCGTTTCCGCTGAACAGTACGCGCTTGCCCTCTTCTTCAGGCATCTGTCACTTCCCGGGCTCACCCTCACCGACGGGGGCCTCTTCCCTGCGCACGATCTCCACCGCGGCGTCGGGACACATCAGCGCGCAGCGCATGCAACCGGTGCATGGGACGTCCGGCCGGGCGGCGGCCGTCTGTATCCCCTTCTTGTTCGGCTTCTGCCGGATGTAGAGCTTGCCCTGATCGCAGAACTCCACGCAGAGACCGCACCCCTTGCAGAAGCTCGTCAGGATCCTCACCTCGAACTGCTTAGACATACCGGGGCTGGCCTCTCCAGTCCAGTTTGCTGCGCAGCGTCTCGAAGAACGTCTGTCTGCCCGTCCGGATGAGCCGGAGCGGTTCCTCCGCTCTCCGCACGATCACGGTGTCGTTGTCCCGCAACTCGCTGTTGAGCTGGCCGTCCACGGTGAGGGCCGGCGGCTGGGCGAAGTCCGGGGTCGCCAGGCGCAACTCCACCTCCGGCGGCAGCACCAGAGGACGGTTGCTCAGGGTGTGCGGGCAGATGGGAGTCACAACGATGGCACTCAGCTCGGGATAGACAATGGGTCCACCGGCCGCCAAGCTGTGAGCCGTTGAACCGACGGGAGTGGCCACTATCAGGCCGTCCGCACGGTAGGTGGTGACCCGATCCCCGTCCACGTGGAGGTCTATGGTGATGATGCGAGAGAGCGCGGTGCGCGAGACGACGGCGTCGTTGAGGGCCGCCGTCTCCAGGAGCGGCTCACCCTCGCGCTGGAGCACGCAGTGGAGCATCATGCGCTCGGCCAGCTCGTAGCGACCGGACAGGACATCGGTGAGCACTTCCTCCAGGTGCTCCGCGGTGGTCTCGGTGAGGAAGCCGAACTTGCCGAAGTTGACCCCGAGCAACGGTACGCCCCGGCAGCCTACCTTCCGGGCGGCCCGAAGCATCGACCCGTCGCCGCCGAGAACCAGGGCGAAGTCCGCCTCCTCCTGGCTCGCCGGTGACTCCATGTCGAGATCGACCTCGACCTCAACGCGATCCCCGAGCCACGGTTCGACCTGCTCGACAGCCCGGAGGACCCCCTCCTTGCGCCGGTTGCCGAGTATGATGACCCTCTTCATCAGTCCTCACCGGAAGCCTGAGGGGGCTCGAACGGCTCCTCCTCCAGCTCCCCCTCGAGCGTCTCGACCAGCTTCCTGACCTTCAGGTCGGCCTGCTGGAGCAGATCCTGGCACTGCTGATAGGCGTGGATACCTTCCTCGTAGAGCTGCAGGGATTCGTCCAGGGGCAGGTTGCCCTCCTCGAGCCGCGCGACGACCTCTTCGAGTTTCTTGAGGCTCTGTTCGAAGTCGGCCGGTTCGGGCCGGGGCTGGGTTTCCGTTGTCTCTTCCTCGCTCATGCGTTCTCCAGTGCCGGCCGGAAGCTTGCGGACGTCGTTCCGGCGCGAACGCACCCCCTCCCTGGGCCGGCCCACCGGACCGCGAGCTTTTGCCGTCGAGCGAACCCTCCATTATAGTGAAAGGGCAGGCCGAATCCAAACCAAACCCCGGCGGACGGGCGCCCATGGATGCCGAGCCGACCGAAGAGCGCGTCGCCTCCGCGTACGAGCTCGCCGGCGCCTGCCGCATCTGTCCGCGAGACTGTGGCGTCAACCGGCACGAGGACCAACGGGGCTACTGCGGCATCGGGCGCGTGCCTCTTCTCGCCAGCGCCGGCCCGCACTTCGGAGAGGAGCCCTGTCTGGTCGGCCGCGGCGGGTCGGGCACCATCTTCCTGGCCGGCTGCAACCTGCTGTGTGTGTTCTGCCAGAACTACGACATCAGTCACGGACGCGCGGGCTCGCCAGCCGAGCCGGAACGGATCGCCGGAACCATGATGGCCCTCGAGGGCCGCGGCTGTGAGAACATCAACTTCGTGACCCCCTCCCACGTTGCCCCCTGGCTGATGGACGCCGTCCGTCGCGCCCGCCTGCAGGGGCTGAGGGTGCCCATCGTCTACAACTGCGGCGGCTACGAGGCACTGGAGACGCTCCGCCTGCTGGAGGGCACAGTCGATATCTACATGCCGGACGCGAAGTTCTGGGGCCCCGAGACTGCCGACCGGTACACGGGAGCCCCGGATTACCCGGAGCGCATGCGCGAGGCCCTTCGGGAGATGCACCGGCAGGTGGGCGACCTGCAGGTGGAGGGAGGCGTTGCCCGGCGGGGTCTGCTGGTGAGACACCTGGTCATGCCGGAGCACGTGGATGAGAGCGAGGCGATACTGCGCTTCCTCGCCGCGGAAGTCTCGCCGAACACGCACGTGAACGTCATGCAGCAGTACCGCCCGGTCTACCGGGCCGGCCACTACCCCGAGATAGACCGCACCGTCACGGCGGAGGAGTATGCCCGGGCCCGCGGCTCTGCCCGGGGTCTGGGCCTCTGCCTGGTATAGTGCGGGCAAGCATTGACGGGGCAACCCGCGTATGCTATCGTACGTCTCAGCGGGGCTCTGCCTCCATGCGCGGCTCTCTGGGGAAGGAGGGACGGCTTATGAACATCGAGCAGTACCTGAAGGAGAACGGGGTGGAGTACCAGGTCATCCCCCACGAGCAGGCCTTCACCGCCCAGGAAGTGGCGGCGACCGAGCACGTGACGGGCCACAAGTTCGCCAAGACCGTGATCGCGAAGGGGGGCGGGGAGGACTTCATGTTTGTGCTGCCCGCGAGCCGTCACGTGGACTTCGACGCCGCCTCCGAGCTGGCCGGTGCGGAGCTGGAAATGGCCTCCGAGGAGGAGATGAAGGGGCTGTTCCCGGATTGCGAAATCGGAGCCGAGCCGCCCTTCGGCTCCGAATACGGCCTGAAGACCTACGTGGACGAGTCACTTGCGGGGTACGATGAGATCGTCTTCCGTGCCGGCACACACGACAAGACGATCAAGATGAACTACGGGGATTACGTCGCCCTCGAGGAGCCCGTCCTGGGAGCCTTTGCCACCGAGGAGTGAAACGGGTCTTCAGACGCGGTACTGGGTGAGCAAGCGGCGGCGCGACCGTGCGGCCCGCTCCGGCTCGCCAAGCAGGCGGAAGCCATCGGCGATCCTCAGCATCAAATCCCTGGTGACCTCCCTGCGGCGGAGACGCGTGGATTCTCCCTCTACGCGGAAGGGATGCCCGAAGTACACGCGGATGGATGCCAGGCGGGGAGAAAGCCGCCCCACCGGCCAGGCCGCGTATGCGCCGGCGATGGTTGCCGGTATCAGCGGCGCTCCGCTCCTCAGCGCCAGCGTGGCCACCCCCTCGTGGGGCAGTCCCAGCAGGCCGTCGCGTGTGCGCTGCCCCTCGGGGAATATGCCCACCAGTGAGCCCTTCTGCAGGGCCCCCAGCATGCGCTCGATGGAACTCGGCCCCGGGGCGTCCTCCTCCACCGGCACCGTGCGGAACAGCCGCATAAGCGGTCCCACTACCGGGGCCCGGTAGTAGATGGCCGCGCCCATGAATACGATCGGTCGAGGAAGGGCGAGCCCCAGGGCCACTGGATCGAGAAAACTCTGATGGTTGGCGGCCAGCACGGCAGGCCCTTCAAGAGGCACGCGCTCTTGCCCCTCCCAGCGCAGCCGGTGCGCCACCGCAAAGTAAGGGTGGGTGACCAGCCGTGCCAGCCGTCCTTCCCAGCCTGTCTCGCAGCGCTCAGCCACGCTCATCCCCCACCCTGTAGATGCACACCAGGCCTCCCGTGAGCAGGATGACCTGAAACAGAAGCCCCGCCCGGTAGCCTCCTCCCGGCACCCCGGGGATACGCACGTCCGCCAGTAAGCCGAAGGCCACCGCCCCGACCATGGCGAGCTTGTGGCCCACGTTGTACAGCCCGAAGTACTTGCCCACCTGCCCGGGCGGCACCAGCTCCACCAGCAGCTTCCGGCCGGCCACCCAGATGTTCGCCAGCCCGTAACCGCCGAGCAGGATGAAAACCGCCATGAACAGGGGGAAGCTCGTCGTGCAGACACTGACGAGTATGGCCGCCAGCACGCAGAAGCCGGCCGAGAGCATTGCCCGACGCGGCCCGATGGCGTCGGCAACCTTGCCGCCGACCGTGCCCAGCACACCCGCCCCTACGCTGAACGGTATCAGCCACAGCATGGCCTCCTGCTTGTCGAGCCCGAAGACGTGAACCATGTACGGTGCTGCCGCCACGATGCCCGTGTTGAGGGAGTCCACAAGCAGGAAGTTGCCCACCAGGAAGAGCAGCACCGACCGGTGCCGCGGCAGGATGCGGAGCGTGACGAGCACACGCTTGTAGGCCAGCTTGAGCAGCCCGCGACCAAAGGGGGTCTTCTTGGTCGCCGGCTTCTCCGGAACGAAAAGGAACAGCGGCAGGCTGAACAGAGCGAACAAGACGCCGGCCAGCGCGAACAGGGGAGCACGCTCGTGCACCGGTTCGGTCCGCCGGTACAGCTCCACCAGCACCCACCCGATGGGCAGCGCGAAGGCCACGCCCGCATACCCCAGCCCAACGCCCAGGCCACTGATGGTGCCCAGCCGCCGCCTCGGGGCGAGAGACGGCATGAGGCTATCGTAGAACGTCAGCGACGAGTTATAGCAGAAGTTGGCCACGAAGAAGAGGGCGAGGATCAGCCATGCGGCGTCGGCGAAGCTGATGGCCACGCAGCTTGCGCAGGCCAGCGCCGTCAGCACGAGCAGGCAGCGCTTCGCCCGGCCGGTGCGGTCGGCGACCTCGCCGGCGAA